>JAEVHO010000087.1 GCA_016802835.1 Micromonospora sp. ATA32
CCGGAGGCACGACCCAACCCGCCTCGCCCGCCTCGATCCCGGGCGGCAGGGCGGCCGGGCCCGCTCCGGGGACGGCGGAGGCGGCGGTCGCCGGGCCGGTGCGGCGGGTACCCGGGGCGCGTCGGCGCCGACCAGGTACGGGATGCCGCCGAGCGGCGGTGCCGAGCACCGGCCGGCCGCTGGCCAACGCCTCGATGATCACGGTCGGCAGCACGTCGTGCCAGGTGGAGGTCGCGAGCACCACCGCGCTCGCCTCCAGCGCCGCGCGTACTCCCGGCCGGTCCAGCGGGCCGAGGAAGGTGACGTCGGCCCGCTCGGCCGCCGCCGCCTCCACCAACGGGCGCAGCTCTCCGTCGCCGGCCACCCGCAGCGGCCCGTGGGCGCCGTCCGGGTGCCGCCGCCATGCCTCGAGCAGCAGGGCCAGGCCCTTCTCCGGGGAGAGCCGGCCGAGGAACAGGAAGCCGTCGCCGAGCGGCGCGGGTGGACCGGGGTCGGGGATCGCGTTCGGCTTCACCACAATCCGGTCGTCCGGAATGCCGTAGTCACGTAGGTGCTCGGCGACCGCCGAGGTGAGCGCGACGAACCGGTCGACCGAGCGCCAGGTGCCCCGGTGCACGGCCAGCGTGGTGGCCATCACCGCGCTCTGCGCCCGGGACCCTCGGTAGCACCGGTGCACGATCGCCGGCACGCCCAGCGCCCGGCCGCGGCAGTCCTGGCAGATCATCCCGTCCCGGAAGTAGAGCCCGGAGGAGCAGACCTGCCGGTAGTTGTGCACCGTCTGCACCACCGGCACGCCGTGCCGGTGCGCGGTCCGCACCACCCAGGGCGAGAGCAGCGGGTACGGGTTGTGCAGGTGCAGCACGTCCGGCCGGTGCTCGGTGAGCAGCCGGCTCAGCTCCTGCTGCGCCCGGGGGGCGTAGATCGGCGAGACCGGCAACAGCGCCTTGGCCGTCTTCGGCATCGTCGGGATCTCGTCGGAGCTGCGGATGAACGGCAGCACCTCGACCCCGGCCGCGGTCAGTTGGGCGATCTCGGCGTCGACGATGACGTTCTCGCCGGACGGCTGAGCCTCCCGGTACCGGTTGTGTGCCACCACGATTCTCACGGGAAAGAAGGCTACCGTTGTCAGGTGCCCGAACTACCGGAGGTTGAGGCGCTCGCGGGTTACCTGCGGGAGCGCGCGGTGGGGCGGCGGGTCGACCGGCTCGAGGTCGCCGCGATCAGCGCCCTGAAGACGTACGACCCGGCGCCGAGCGCCGTGTCCGGGCGGACGGTGCTGGACACCGGCCGGCACGGCAAGTTCCTCGACGTGATCTTCGACGGCGACCTGCACCTGGTGGTCCACCTGGCCCGGGCGGGCTGGCTGCACTACCGGGAGGCCTTCCCGTCCGCGGCGCCGCTGCGCCCCGGCAAGGGCCCGATCGCGCTACGGGTACGCCTGGACGACGGCTCCGGCTTCGACCTGACCGAGGCCGGCACCCAGAAGAAGCTGGCTGCCTACCTGGTGACCGATCCGGCGCTGGTGCCCGGGGTGGCGAAGCTCGGGCCGGACGCGCTCGGCGCCGACCTGGCCACCTTCGCCGAGCGGATGCGCAGCCGCCGGGGTCAGGTCAAGGGGGTGCTCACCGACCAGCAGGTGCTCGCCGGGGTGGGCAACGCGTACTCCGACGAGATCCTGCACGCCGCGAAGTTGTCCCCTTTCGCGCTCACCGACCGGTTGACCGACGACCAGATGGCCACGCTGCACGGGGCGACCCGGCGGGTGCTCGGCGACGCGGTGAGCCGCTCGGCCGGCCAGCGGGCCGCGGAGCTGAAGGGGGAGAAGCGCTCCGGCCTCAAGGTCCACGCCCGTACCGGCCTGCCCTGCCCGGTCTGCGGGGACACCGTCCGGGAGGTCTCCTTCGCCGACTCCAGTCTGCAGTACTGCCCGGGCTGCCAGACCGGTGGCAAGCCCCTGGCTGACCGTCGGTTGTCCCGCCTCGTACGGTGAGTAGTCCCACTCGATGGTTACGGAGCGGAATCGGCCGGCAAGCGCCGAAGCTCCCACTCCACGGCTCTACCGAGCCCGTCATTCATCGGTATAGTGGCCCGGGTCCCCGGCTTCCAAACGATGCGGAGCCGGCCGGATCCCCGCTGGCAACACCAGACGCGATGTCCCCCGGGTCCGCGTTCCGGTCGACGCCCGCGTGGGAGACTGGAACGGTGGGCGACCCGAGCCCTCACGGCGAGTGAGCGGCGCGTGTCATGCGGGAGGACATGGGTGAGGTGACGACAAGCCTCCAGCGCCCGGTAACCAACACAGGCCGGAGCGAGAGCGTGCGGCACGTCGACAGCTTCGAGATCCAGCCGCCGACACCGCCGTCGCACAACGGCGTACCCCGGTCGGCGTGGGCCCGTGCCCGCCGCCGTGTCTCCCGCTGGCACCGCCCGTACATCGCGATGCTGCTGCTGCTCGACTTCGGGGCGGCGGCGCTGGCCAGTTGGATCGCCGTCCGGACCTTCGACCAAGCCGCCTCGGGCTTCCAGGATGCCAAGGAATCCTGGTTCTACACGGTGGCGTTCCTGCTGCTCCCGCTCGGTTGGTTGATCATCCTCTGGGGCAACCGGGCCTACGACCGGCGGTACCTCGGCCTCGGGCCGGACGAGTTCAAGCGGGTGATCCGGGCCGGGGTGGCGGTGGCCGCGACGGTCTCCTTCATCGCCTTCGCCACGAGGACCCTGCTGTCCCGGTGGTCGGTCGGGTTCGCCCTGCTCGGAGCCCTGCTGCTGATCCTGCTGGCCCGGTTCGTGGCGCGGTTCGTGCTGCACGCGGTACGTAGCCGGGCCGGTCATGCCGGGCACCGGATGGTGCTTGTCGGCACCCTGCCGGAGTGCCTGGAGGTCTACACCGCGGTCACCCGCAACCCGGGCGCCGGCCTGGTGCCGGTGGCCATCCACCTCACCGACGGCTACGCCGCCGCCCGGGGCATGGAGACGCCCGTCCCGGTCTACGCCGGCCGGGACGTCCTCGCCCTGGTCCGGGAGGTCGGCGGGGACACCATCGCGGTCTGCGGCTCGGCCAGCGCCGAGCCGGGCGAGCTGCGCCGGCTGGCCTGGCAGCTGGAGGGCTCCGGCGTCGACCTGGTGGTGGCCCCCCAGCTGACCGACATCGCCGGCCCCCGGGTGCACATCCGGCCGATCGAGGGCCTGCCGCTGCTGCACGTCGAGGAGCCGACCCTGTCGGGCCCGGCGCTGCTGGTCAAGAACCTGATGGACCGGCTGGCCGCCGGGCTCGGGCTGCTGCTGCTCTCGCCGCTGTTCCTGGCGATCGCCCTGGCGATCCGGATCTCCGACCGCGGGCCGGTCTTCTTCCGCCAGCCCCGGGTCGGCCACGAGGGCCGCACCTTCCGGGTCTGGAAGTTCCGCACCATGTACGTGGACGCCGAGGCGCGGCTGGCCGGCCTGGTCGACCAGAACGAGACCGACGGGATGCTCTTCAAGATGAAGCAGGACCCCCGGGTCTTCCCGGTGGGCCAATTCCTGCGCGCCTCCTCGCTGGACGAGCTGCCGCAGCTGATCAACGTGCTCTGGGGCGAGATGTCGCTGGTCGGGCCGCGCCCGCTGCCCGCCGACGACGGCGACTTCCTCGGCGACGTGCGGCGCCGGCTGCTGGTACGCCCCGGGATGACCGGGCTCTGGCAGGTCTCCGGCCGCTCCGACCTCTCCTGGGACGAGGCCGTCCGGCTCGACCTCTACTACGTCGACAACTGGTCATTGACCTACGACCTGAGCATTCTGTGGCGCACGGTCGGGGTGGTGCTCGCCCGCAAGGGCGCGTACTGACCGACCCCGGGGTTGGCGGATCGGCCGCGAGCGGCCAGGATCTGGGCGTGGGTGGCAACCTCTCCGCCGTGTTCGGCGTCGTCTCGCTGGTGACCGCGTTGGCCGCGGCGCTGTTCGCGGTGGGTCGGCTGCGCGCCCGACGGGGCATCGCCACCGCCACCCAGCGGGCCACCTACGAGGTGCTGCACACCGCCGGCCTGGCCGCCGAACCGCTGCGCGGCGGGCTGACCGAGGCGGGCGCGACGAAGGCCGTACGCCACCTGCGGGCGCTGGTGGGAGCGGCCGGGCTGGCCCTGACGGACCGGGAGGCGCTGCTCGCCCTGGACGGGCGGGGCGCGCACCACGGCGCCCAACTGGTCGCGGCGGCCCAGCGGGCGGTCGCGGCCGGGCGGTCGACCGTGCTCGGCGAGTCGGAGCTGCACTGCGACCGGGTGGACTGCCCGGTGCGGGGGGCGGTGATCGCCCCGCTCAGCGCGGACGGGCGGCTGGTCGGCGCGCTGGTCGCGGTCGCCGACGACCAGCCGGCGCCCGGGCTGGTGCAGGCCACCCTGGAGACGGCGCACTGGGCCGGCAACCAGCTCGCCCTGGCCGAGCTGGACTCGTCCCGGGAGCGGCTGGCCCGGGCCGAGGTACGCGCGCTGCGCGCGCAGATCAGCCCGCACTTCATCTACAACGCGCTGACCGCGATCGGTTCCTTCGTCCGGACCGACCCGGAGCGGGCCCGGGAGCTGATCCTGGAGTTCGCCGAGTTCACCCGGTACTCGTTCCGGGCGCACGGCGAGTTCACCACGCTGGCCGAGGAGCTGCGCTCGATCGACCGCTACCTGACCATCGAGCGGGCCCGGTTCGGCGACCGGTTGCAGGTGCGGTTGCAGATCGCCCCGGAGGTGCTGCCGGTGACGCTGCCCTTCCTCTGCCTTCAGCCGTTGGTGGAGAACGCCGTCCGGCACGGGTTGTCCCGCAAGCCGGGCACCGGCATGGTGAGCATCGAGGCCCGGGACGCCGGCGCCGAATGCCACATCACGGTGGAGGACGACGGAGTGGGCATGGATCCGACCACGCTGACCGCCGGCATCGCCGAGCTGGCCGGGGCCGGCAGCGACCCGACCGACGACGCGGGTCAGCATGTCGGGCTCTCCAACGTCGACGAGCGGCTCCGGTCGGCCTTCGGGGACCGGTTCGGCCTGGTCGTCGAGACCGGCCTGGGCTCGGGTACGAAGGTGAGCATGCGGGTGCCGAAGTTCCACCCCGGCGTACGGGCCGGCTCGTGAGCGAGCGCGGCGAGCGAACCGATCGGCTCGGCGGAGTGAACGCATCCGGATTTCTCCGGGTGCTGGCGGTCGACGACGAGCCACCGGCGCTGGACGAGTTGGCGTACCACCTGCGGGCCGACCCCCGGGTGGCCCGGCTGCACACCGCCGGGGACGCCACCGAGGCGCTGCGGGTGCTCCGCGACGGCGACGTGGACGTGGTCTTCCTGGACATCCGGATGCCGGGGCTGGACGGGATGGAGCTGGCCCGGGTGCTGCGCCGGTTCGCCCGCCCGCCCGCGATCGTTTTCGTCACCGCCTACGACGACGGCGCGGTGGACGCCTTCGACCTGGGCGCCACCGACTACGTGCGCAAGCCGGTACGCGCCGAGCGGCTGGCCGAGTCGCTGCGCCGGGTGATCGGCTCCCGGGTGGTCCCGTCGCATCCGGCGGCGCTGGCCCGAGCCGAGGAGGATCCGACCATCCCGATCGAGTTGGCCGGCACCACCCGGATGCTGCCCCGCTCGGCGGTGCGCTGGGTGGAGGCGCAGGGCGACTACGCGCGACTGCACACCGCGGACGGCTCGCACCTGGTCCGGGTCTCGTTGGCCACCCTCGCCGAGCGCTGGGCGGACGCCGGGTTCGTCCGGATCCACCGCTCGTACCTGGTGCAGCTGAAGCTGATCGCCGAGCTGCGGCTGGTCAACTCGGGCTATGTGGTGCTGATCGACGCGTCCGAGCTGCCGGTCAGCCGGCGGCACACCCGGGAGCTGAAGGACAAGCTGGTCCGGGCGGCGAAGCAGGATTGGAACCGCTGAACGGGAAAGACCGGTTCTCGTCGTACGGTGTACGGTAAGCGGTACGACTTGAGGAGGCCGCCGTGTTCCGAAGCTCCCTTCGACGCCGCAACCGAGTTCGACCGTCAGGTCGGCACCCTGCTGAAGCTGGGCTACCCCGCGCTCGCCGGGCTGACCGCCGAGCGGTTCACCGCCCTGGTCTCCCCGCTGCGCGCGGCGGCCGTCGCCGATGCGGCAGAACTGCCGCCGCCCACCGAGGCCCGGGTCCCGTTCCTGCTGGTGGTCACCCGCGACCTGGTGCCGGTCGAACAGCGGCTGGCGCTGACCACGCTGGCCGGGAAGCGCAAGCCCGGTTTCCTCGACCGGCACTACGCCGAGGGCGACCTGCCCAGGTTCGACCCGATCAAGGAGCTGGAGGTGCCGGCCGGGCCGGCGTACCTGCTCTTCGACGTCGACCGGGGCGAGGAGACGCTCAACCTGGCCCCCGCCTCGGCGCTGGAGGTGATCACCGGGCAGCACCGGCTGCCGCTCACCATCGACGAAGGCCTCGCCCTCATCACCCAGTTCCCGGCCGCGCTGGCGAAGAACAAATGCTTCTCGCTGGTCGGCTCGCGCTGCGGCGACAAGCGGGTGCCGGCGCTCTGGATCAGCGAGGGCGCGCCGAAGCTGGGCTGGTGCTGGTACGGCAACCCACACACCTGGCTCGGCTCCGCCTCCGCCCACCCCGTCCGGGTGGGCCTCGACTGACCCGTATGCGAGAAGGGGGCGTCCCGGCGCGCGGGACGCCCCTTCTCATCAGGCGGTGTCAGCCGCGGGGTCCCGAGCGACCACGGTGAGCCGCTGCGGGCCGGCCGCCGTCGCCCCGGCGGCCGTCGTCGTGCTCGCCGTACCCGAGTAGAGGTAGAACCTGCCGACCACGTCCGCCACCAGGTGGGTGGAGCCCAAGAGGTTGTGCACGTTGAACGCGTCCAGCGGGCCGAGCGCGCCCATCACCGCGTTCGAGACGGTCTGCCCGGCGGCCGGGTTCAGGTTGCTGACCGTCGGCTTGGCCAGGCCGGCGTCGGCCGCCCAGACGGTTAGCACCGTGCCGCTCGTCGGGGACACCGCGGTCACGTTCATCGCCAGCACCTCGGTGCTGTCGGTGAGGACCATGGCGGGCGCGGTGATCTTGCGGGTCAGGTTGGCGCCGAGCGCGCCGGAGGTGCCCAGGCCCGAACGGCTGTCCACGATCCGGGTCGGGCTCATCGGCGTGAACCGCAGCCCGTCCGGCAGGGACCCGTCGTCGATCACGCCGACCAGGTCGACCACGATGTTCGCGGTCTGCGAGGTGTAGACGGCGAAGGTCGGCACCGCGTACGCGGGACCGCAGTCCGTGCATGTGCCGGTCTGGACGATCGCCAGGTTCGGCACCACCTTTCCGGCGCTGTAGTTCACCGTCGAGGAGGCCGGCACCGGGCCGTCACCGGACCAGGCGCTGAGGAAGCCCCCGCGGGCCGGAGCGACCGCGGTGATGTTGAGGACCAGTGCCTTGACCCGCGGGCTGGCCGACCCGAAATCGACGTATGCCCCGGTGGCACCACCGGCCGCGATGGCGCCGCCGTCCTGCCGGGTGTCGATGAGCCGGGTCGGCTTGGTCACCTGGTACTGGCCGCCCCAGCCCAGGCTGCTCTTCACCGTGTCGCTGCTGGCGTAGAAGCCGACCACGTCCACCACGACGTGGGTCGAGCCGCTGTGGTTGTAGATCGCGACCCGGCCGTCGGCGGCCACCTTGACGGTGACGTTGTTGGACCCGAGCCAGCCCGCCGCGAAGTTGATGGAGGAGGCCATCGGCCGGCCCTGACCCGCCGGGTAGAGGGTCAGGAAGCCGCCCGCCGTCGGACCGGTCACCGTCACGTTCAGCACCACCGAGCCGACCCCGCTGGCCGGTACGCCACCGCGCCCGGTCACCTGGAGGCTGGCCACCGCGCCAGCGCCGATCGCCGTCGGCGTGCCGCCGAAACCGCTGCGGGTGTCCATCAGGCGCTGCGGCGCCAGCGGGTAGTACATGCCGACCACCGTGTCGTACGCGGTGAACTTCAGCGGCACGACCCGCTTGCCGTAGCTGCTGTCGTCGGCGACCAGCAGGTTGGCGGTGTAGTCGCCCCACCGGACCGCCTTCGGCTCCAGCGTCACAGTGCAGGTGCCGCCGGGCGCGATGGTCCGGCCGGAGCAGGTGTTGCCGGTGATGCCGAAGGATTCTGGGCTGGTGCCGCCGAGGCTGGCCGCGCCGAAGGTCGTCGGGACGCTGCCCTGCACGCTGAACGTCGCCGTCCGGCTGGGAACCGCGCCGTCGATGGCGACCCGACCGAAGTCGACCGGCGCCGGGCCGGAGACCACGGCGACGTAGTCGACACCGGAGTTCCAGCGGATCTCACCGGTGACCGCGCCGCCGTTCATCTCGCAGTGGAACTCGTACGCGGCGGCGAATGCGGTCAGGACCTGGGTCTGCGGGTCCCGGGCAGCCTCCTTGACGGTCAGCGAGCCGAAGCTCTGGTTGCAGCCGGTGGAGTCCGACGAGATGTCCAGACCGACGTGGGTGGCGTCGCCACCGCGGTTGGTCTGGTAGGTCTGCCCGGCGGTCAGGGTCTGACCCGCCGGCGTGATCCAGAGGCTCACGTACGACCCGCCGGGCAGGTTGCTCGCGCCCATGCTGAACCGACCGTCGTCGTGCGCGGTGGCGCTGATCGTGGCGTTGCCGCTGTCGTAGACGCCCGACTGCTTGACCGGCCGGCCGTACGCGTCGCCGACGTCGACGCTCAGAGCGGTGTACGGCGCGGTGGCTGCGGTGGGCGCGGCGAGCGCCACCCCCGGCAGCCCGGCGACGGCGCACGCCGCCGCGACACCCACGCCGACGAGTCTTCCGAATTTGTCCATGGACACCCCGATGGAAGAGAGAGGTCAGGGGATTGGCTGGCCCAGGCTAGACCCATTGATCGACAAGGACAAGGCCGGGACCAGCCATCATGGACCGCCGACGCGTGAAGGGGCGCCCCGATCGAGCCGACGCGCCCCTTTCCGTGCGGGATGAGTGGTCAGTGGTTCGCGCCGACCACCGCGAGGCGCGGGGCGTCCGCGGCCGCCACGTTGGCCGTACCCGGGTAGAGGTAGAACCTGCCGACCACGTCGGCCACCAGGTGGGTGGAGCCCATGAGGTTGTGCACGTTGAACGCGTCGTTCGGGCCGATGGCCCCCATCACGGCGTTCGACACGATCTGCCCGGCGGCCGGGTTCAGGTTGCTCGCCGTCGGCTTGGCCAGCCCGGCGTCCGCCGCCCAGACGGTGAGCACCGTGCCGCTGGTCGGGGACACCGCGGTCACGTTCATCGCCAGCACCTCGGTGCTGTCGGTGACCACCGTGGACGGTGCGGTGATCTTCCGGGTCTCGCCGGCGGCGATGGCGCCGGAGGTGCCGAGAGCGCTGCGGCTGTCCACGATCCGGATCGGGCTCATCGGCGTGAACCGCAGCCCGTTGGGCAGCGTGCCGTCGTCGACCACACCGACCAGGTCGACCACGATGTTCGTGGCCTGCGACGTGTACACGGCGAACGTGGGCACCTCGTAGCCGGGACCACAGTCGCCACACCTGCCGGTCGCGACGAACGCCAGGTTCGGCACGACCTTGCCGGCGCCGTAGTTCACCGTCGAGGAGCCCGGCACCGGACCGGTGCCCGACCAGGCGCTCAGGAAGCCCCCCCGCTCCGGCGCGACCGCGGTGATGTTCAGGACCAACGCCTTGACGTGCGGGCTGGTGGCCTCACCGAGATCGACGTAGCGCAGGGTGAGGTCACCGGCTGCTACGGCGCCGCCCTCCTTGCGGGTGTCGACAAGCCGGCTGGGGGTGGTCCGCTGGTACTGCCCCCCGGTGCCCAGGCTGGTCCGTACGGTCTCGCTGCTGGCGTAGAAGCCGACCACGTCGACCACGACGTGAGTGGAGCCGGACTGGTTGTAGACCAGAACCTTGCCGTCGGAGCCCACCTTGACGGTGACGTTGTTGGACCCGAGCCAGCCCGCCGGAAAGTTGATCGAGGAGGCGGTCGGCCGGGCCTCGCCGCTCGGGTAGAGGGTCAGGAAGCTGCCCGCCGTCGGTCCGGTCACCGTCACGTTCAACACCACCGAGCCGACCCCGCCGGTCGGTACGCCACCGCGCCCGGTCACCTGCAGGCTCGCCACCCTGCCGGGGCCGATCGCCGCCGCCGTGCCCCCGAGACCACTGCGGGTGTCCATCAGCCGCTGCGGCGCCAGCGGGTAGTACATGCCGATCACGCTGTCGATGGCGGCGGCGTTGCCGGCCGGCGCGGCGGACGCGGAGAGCGTCGCCCCCGGCAGTACGGCCAGCGCGCTCGCGACACCCATACCGAGAAGAATCCGGAATCTGCGCATGAACACCCCGTGAGGGAAGAGGACAGGGGATTTGCCGGCTCAGGCTAGACGCCTCGATCCTCACCGGCAAGGTCGCTACCAGCGATCATGCGTCATGGACGCGAAAGGGCCGCCCCGGCCGAAGCCGGCGCCCTCGTCGACCAGCGTCAGCCGCGTACGGGAGCCTGGCGGCCGGAGTCGACCACCTTCAGCCGTTCGGCGTTGGCCTTGGCAGCCGCGGCGACCGTCGGCGACGTCGCCGTGTCCGGGTAGAGCCACAGCGTGCCGACCACGTCGGCGACCACATGGGTGGTGCCCGCAAGGTTGTGCACGTTGAACGCGTCGTTCGGGCCGATCACGCCCATGACCGCGTTGGAGACGGTCTGCCCGGGGGCCGGGTTGAGGTTACTGACCCCCGGCTTGGACATGCCGAAGTCCGCAGGCCAGACGGTGAGCACCGTGTTGGCCGTGGGGGACACCGCCGTCACGTTCATCGACAGCACCTCGGTCGAGCTGGTGACCAGGCTGGACGGTGCCGTGACCTTCCCGACCGAACCGTGGCCGAGCGCGGTCGGGAGACCCTGGCCGATCCGGCTGTCCGTGATCCGGGTCGGGCTCTGCGGCGTGAACCGGAGCCCGTCCGGGATGTTCCCGTCGTCGATCAGGCCGACCACGTCGACGACCAGGTGGGTGGTCTGTGAGCTGTAGATGGCGAACTCGGGGGCGCCGTAACCATCCCCGCAGTCCTGGCTGCAGGGATTCGTCTGCACGAAGGCCAGGTTCGGCACGATCTTGCCCGCGCCGTAGTTGACCGTCGACGAGGTGGGCACGCCACCCACGCCCGACCAGGCGCTCAGGAAGCCCCCCCTCGTGGGCGACACCGCGGTGATGTTGAGTACCAGGGCGCGGATGTTCGAGTTGTACTGGCCGAAGTCGACCCAGCCCTGGGTGTAGTACCCGGCGGGCAGCGGGCCGCCGCCGTCGGTACGGGTGTCGAAGAGCCGGAACGGCTTGAACCACTGGTACTGGCCGCCCATGCCGCGGCTGGCCAGCGTGTTGTTCGCCGCGTAGAAGCCGACCACGTCGACCACCACGTCGGTGGATCCGGAGTGGTTGTAGACCGAGACCTTGCCACTTGCGCCCAGCTTGACCGTCACGTTGTTCGAGCCGAGCCAGCTCTTCGGGAAGTTGATCGACGATGCGTTCGGCTGGCTCTGCCCGGCCGGGTAGAGGGTCAGGAAGCTGCCCGCCGTCGGGCCGGTCACCGTCACGTTCAGCACCACCGAGCCGACGCCGCTGGCCGGCACGCCACCGCGGCCGGCGACCTGCAGGTCGACCTTGCGCTGTGCGCCGATCTTGGCCTTCGGCGCGCCCAGGCCAGTGCGGGTGTCCAGCAGCCGGGCCGGGGAAACCGGGTAGTACGTGCCGGTGACGCCACGGAAGCCTTCGACCGACAGCCCGACCCGTCGCGTACCGGCGGAGCTGTTGTCGGCGAGGAGGAGGCTGGCCGTCTGCACCGCCGACTTCGTCGGATTGGCCGCGACCGTCACCGTGCAGCTCCCACCCGGGGCCACGGTCTGCCCCGAGCAGTTCGAGCTCAGCAGCGTGAAGGCGCCGGGAGTGGCGCCGGCGAGGCTGGCGGCGCCGAACGTGATGGGCTTGCTGCCCACCGAGCGGAAGGTGACCGTCCGGGCCGCGCCGCGGACGGCGATCTCCTGGTAGCCGAAGCTGACCGGCGTCGGGTCACCGTGGGCCACGACGTAGTCGACATCGGACTTCCAGCGGATCTCACCGGTGATCAGGCCGTCGTTACGGATGCTGGTGCAGCTGTACTGGTACGCGGCGGCGAAGGCGGTGATCAGGCCCGTCCCCGCGTCCCGGTCGATCTGCTTCACGCTGATCGAACCGGTGCTGCCGCCGCAACCCCGGCCGTCGGAGGCGATGTCGAGTCGGGCGGTGCCGCCGTCCCCGTACCCCGTCGCCTGGTACGTCTGGCCCGCCACGAAGCTCTGCCCCGACGGTGGGTTGAAGTCCAGTCGCACGTACGAACCGGCGGTGTTGGTCTCGAGGTTCACCCGGTCGTCCGCGAACGGCGTGAAGGTGACCGTGGAGGTGCTGCTGTCGTAGACGCCGGACTTGTCCAGTGGGTAGCCACCGCCGTGGTCGCCGGCGTCGACGGTGAGGACCGTGTACGGCGCGGTGGGCGCGGCCAGCGCCACTCCCGGCAGTCCGGGCAACGCACATGCCCCGGCGATACCCACGCCGAGCAGAGTGCGGAATGTGCGCATAGAAACCCCGTGGAAGAAGAGGAATAGGGATTGGTCGGGTCAGAGTATGCGGGGCAATCAATGACAGCAACCCCGTTCGGATACGCCCGAAGAACGGGCAATGCGCTCGTACCGGAATCCGCGGCTCGACCGCTTCGACATCGCGAATACGCAAAAGGGGCGCCCCCACCGACGGTCGGGGCGCCCCTTTCTGCTGAATTGCCTACCTGGTGACCGACCAGCTGCTGGAGCCGACCGCCGACGGCCGACTGGCAGCGGCCTTGGCCGACAGGCCGGCGGTCGCGGCAGCCGGGGCCGGGAAGTAGAACGTGCCCACCACGTCGGCCAGCAGGTGCGTGGTGCCCAACAGGTTGTGCACGTTGAAGCCGTAGTCTCCATCGATCGGGGCCAGGACCGCGCCCGCGACGGTCTGCTTGGCCGCCGGGTTCAGGTTGCTGGCGCCCGGCTTGGGGCCGGACGGCCAGACGGTGATCACCGTGCCGCTGGTCGGGGACACCGCCGTCACGTTCAGCGCCAGCACACCGGTGTCGGCGGTGACCAGGTTGGACGGAGCGATGATCCGCCCCACACCCTGCGGGCCGAGCGCGGTCGGGAGGCCCTGACCGGTCCGGCTGTCCGCGATCCGGGTCGGGCTCAGCGGCTTGAACCGCATCCCGTTCGGCAGCGTGGCGTCATCGATCGAACCGACCAGGTCGACCACGACATGTGCGGCCTGCGAGGTGTAGACGCTGAACTTCAGCGTGCCGGGGTCGCACCATCCGCCCTGTTCGGTGCCGGTGCACGGCGTCGTCTGCACGAAGGCCAGGTTCGGCACGTTCTTGCCGGCGCCGTAGTTGACCGTCGAGGACGTCGGCATGGCACCCACGCCACTCCACGCGGTCAGGAAGCCACCCCGGTCGGGCGCGACCGCGGTGATGTTGAGAACGAGGGCCCGGGTGTGCGGGTTGTCCGTGCCGAGGTCGAACGCGTAGTCGATGATCGTCCCGGCCGGCGGCTTGCCGAGCCCGTCGTCGCGGGTGTCAGACATCCGCTGCGGCAGCCACGCCTGGTACTGGCCGCCGTTGCGGTTGGCCAGGGTGTTGTCGCCGGCGTAGAAGCCGACCACGTCGACCACCACGTCGGTGGTGCCGAGGTGGTTGTAGATCGACACCTTGCCGCCGGCACCGAGCTTGACGGTGACGTTGTTCGAGCCCAGCCACCCGGCCGAGAAGTTGATCGAGGAGGCGTTCGGCCGGGCCTCGCCCGCCGGGTACGCGGTGAGGAAGCCGCCGGACGTCGGACCGGTCACGGTCACGTTCAGCACGACCGAGCCGACGCCGCTGCCCGGCACGCCACCACGGCCGGCGACCTGCAGGTCGACCTTGCTCTGCGCGCCGATCTTCGCCTTCGGCGCGCCCAGGCCGGTGCGCGTGTCCATCAGCCGGGCCGGGGAGAGCGGGTAGTAGGTGCCGGTGACGTCGTCGACGGCAGCGGCGGCCTGCAGCGGGGCGGGAGCGGCGACGGCCGTCCCGGGAACTGCGGCCAGCGCACATGCTCCAGCGAGCGTGACGCCGAGCAGGGTGCGGAATGTGCGCATAGAAACCCTGTCGAGGAGGAGGAATGGGGATTGCCGGATCAGAGTAAGGGGGCGTGTTCAATAGCGGCAACCCCGTTCAGGACCGTTGTCCACAGGGGTGACGCGTTCTCCACAGGTTGTTCACAACACGACCCACCGATCTCCACGCCGGCTCCCTACAGTCAGGCCCCATGAGGGAACGCCGGATACTGGTGGTCGAGGACGAACGGACCATCGCCCAGTCGGTCGCCGCCCGACTGCGCGCCGAGGGCTTCACCGTCGACATGGCAGGTGACGGTCCGAGCGCCGTCGACACGTTCCGAGCCGTCCAGCCCGATCTCGTCGTACTCGATGTCATGCTGCCCGGCTTCGACGGCCTGGAGGTGTGCCGGCGGATCCAGGCCGACCGGTCGGTGCCGGTGCTGATGCTGACCGCCCGGGACGACGAGACCGACCTGCTGGTGGGGCTGGCGGTGGGCGCCGACGACTACCTGACCAAGCCGTTCTCGATGCGCGAGCTGGCCGCGCGGGTGCACGTGCTGCTGCGTCGGGTGGAACGCGCGGCGGCCACGCCACCCGCCGCCCTGCGGCTCGGCGACATCGAGATCAGCCAGACCGAGCGGCGCGTGGTACGGGCCGGCGCCGAGGTGCACCTGACCCCGACCGAGTTCGACCTGCTGGTGCACCTCGCCGGCCGGCCGCGGACGGTGCTGCCCCGCGAGCGCCTGCTGGCCGACGTCTGGGGCTGGGCCGACGGCTCGGGCACCCGGACGGTCGACAGTCACGTGAAGGCGTTGCGCCGCAAGCTCGGTGCCGACCTGATCCGCACGGTGCACGGCGTCGGCTACGCCCTGGAGGTGCCGGCATGACCACCACCCTGGTCGACTGGTTGAACCGGGTGCTGCCGCGCCCCCTCGACCCGGTCCGCTCGATCAAGGTCAAGCTCGGCGTCCTGCTGGTCGCGTCCGGCGCCGCCGGCATCGGCTACTTCTGGTACGGGATCGGCTGGTTGCCGCCGGGCACCTCGGTGACCGCCATCGCCGTCGCGCTGTTCACCTCGCAGGTGCTCGCGCACGGGATGACCTCGCCGCTGCGGGAGATGACCGCCGCCGCCGGCGCGATGGCCCGTGGGGACTACACCCGCCGGGTACGCGCCACCTCCCGCGACGAGGTGGGCGAGCTGGCCCAGGCGTTCAACAAGATGGCCGACGATCTCGCCGCCGCGGACCAGCGCCGGCGCGAGCTGATCGCGAACGTGTCGCACGAGCTGCGTACGCCGATCAGCGCACTGCAGGGCGTGCTGGAGAACATGGTGGACGGAGTGGCCACGCCCGAACCGGCCGCCCTGCGCGCGGCGCTGGGCCAGACCGAACGACTCGGGCACCTCGTCGCCGACCTGCTCGACCTGTCCCGCCTGGACGCCGGCGTGGTGCCGCTGCGCCGGGTACGCATCGACGTGGCCGACTTCCTCGACGAGGCGGTGGAGCAGGCGACGGCGGCGGCGGCCGGTGCCGGACGGGACGTCCAGTTCCGGCTGCGGGAACCTTCGGCGCCGCTGACCGTGCGGGCCGATCCGTGGCGGCTGCACCAGGTCTTCGCCAACCTGCTCGACAATGCGGCCCGGCACAGCCCACCCGGCGGCACGGTGCTGGTCACCGCCGAGGAACGGGCCGGCCAGCTGCAGTTCCAGGTCAACGACGAGGGCGAGGGCATCCCGCTCGCCGAACGGCCCCGGGTCTTCGAACGCTTCACCCGCGGCGTTCGGTCCGGCGACGGCGGGACCGGGCTCGGCCTGGCCATCGCCCGCTGGGTGGTCGAACTGCACGGCGGCACCATCCGGGTGCTCGAACCGGCCGTGCCGGCGGGCAGCGGGCGCGGCGGATGCCGGATCCCAGGTGTCA
>JAEVHO010000088.1 GCA_016802835.1 Micromonospora sp. ATA32
CTGCCGGACGCCGTGGGTCTGGCCCTGGACGTCTCGAAGCCGGCGCTGCGCCGGGCCGCCCGGGCACACCCGCGGGCGGCGGCCGCGCTGGCCGACACCTGGCAGCGGCTGCCGCTGGCCGACGGCTCGGCGGCAGTGCTGCTGAACGTCTTCGCCCCGCGCAACGGCGCGGAGTTCCACCGGGTGCTCGACCCGGCCGGTGCGCTGCTGGTGGTGACCCCGGCCGAGGACCATCTCACCGAGCTGGTCGACGCGCTCGGCCTGCTCCGGGTGGACCCGGCCAAGGCGGAGCGGGTCGCGGAGAGCCTGACCGGCCATTTCGCGGAGACGGCCACGGAGGTGCACCGGGTACGGCTGACGCTGAGCGGCCCGGAGGTGGCGACCCTGGTCGGGATGGGGCCGAGCGCCTGGCACACCGATCCGGCCCGGCTGGCCGGCCGGATCGCCGCCCTGGGCGACCAGGTGGCGGTGACCCTCGCGGTACGGCTCGGCGTGCACCGCCCGCGCTGAACACCGGCGGCCGGTGCTCAGGTGGAGAGGTCGACCTCTTCCCAGCCCGGCGGCTCGTCGTGGTACGGCCCGCGCAGCATCACCGCCCACTCCAGCGCCCAGCGCCGTTGCCCGATCGCGTTGCCGTCGACCAGACCGGGCAGCGGGCGCCCGGCCTGCTCCATCTCCAGGTACGCCCAGTCCAGGCAGTAGTGCATGTCGAGCAGGGCCGCCGCGTCGGCGGGGTGCTGCGGCGCGGCGAGGATGCGCGAGCGCCACGCGCCGAAGGTCTCCCCGCCCGCGATGTGCGGCAGGCGCTCCACCAGCCGCTCGTCCACCGGAAGCGTCGGGTCGAGCTGCTTGGTCAGGCCGAGCACCCAGGTGAGGGAGAAGAGCGCGTCGTGGTGCAGCACGAAGGAGCGATGGTCACCCTTGCCGCCCATCACGAACTGCCACTCCGGCGGGGTGACCCTGTCGACCAGGTGCGAGCCGAGCAGCCAGCCCATCGCGGCCTGCGGCGGCATCCCGAAGCAACGGGCCAGGATCACGTGCAGCACCGCGATCCGCGCCTCGATCTCCACCGTGGGACGCAGCTCGATCTCGTCGCCGGGCTCCCAGACCAGCGGGAACTGGCGCGGCGGGAGGGGCAGCCCCAACCGGGACAACTCGTCGAGGCTCGCCTCACGGACGGCACGCGGGTCGGGTGCGGGTACAAGCACGGCTGAAGATCCCTGTCTGCTCGCATCGGCTCATCGCCGGTTGTCCCCCTGGCCAGGGAGAATAGCGGCTCAGGCGGACCGGCACCATGCCATCGTCAGGTCCACTTCCGATCAGCCGATCCGCTCGATGACCAGCGGCGACGGGGCCGGTGGGGTCGGCGAGATCCGGACCGCACGGGCGGCCTCGGCCAGCGCCGCCGGGATCCGGGCGGAGTGCTCGGCCCGCAGCTCGTAGAGCGGGTCGCCGACGCGGACCGGGTCGCCCGGGCGCTTGTGCAGCACCACCCCGGCCGGGACGCTGACCGGGTCCTCCTTGCGGGCCCGGCCGGCGCCGAGCCGCCAGGCGGCCACCCCGATCGCGTACGCGTCGACCGACGCCACGAAACCGTCCGCGTCGGCGCGGACCACCTCCACCTCGTTGGCGATCGGCATCGGCGCGTCCGGGTCACCGCCCTGCGCCCGGATCATCGACCGCCAGGAGTCCATCGCCCGGCCGTCGCGCAGCGCCGCGGCGGGGTCGGCGTCGGGCAGCCCGGCGGCGTCGAGCATCTCCCGGGCCAGGGCCAGGGTCAGCTCGACCACGTCGGCCGGGCCGCCACCGGCCAGCACCTCGACCGACTCGGTCACCTCGACCGCGTTGCCGATCGCCAGGCCGAGCGGAGTGGACATGTCGGTGAGCAGGGCGACCGTCTTCACGCCGTGCGCACCACCCAGCTCGACCATGGTCCGGGCCAGCTCCCGGGCGTGGTCGACGGACTTCATGAACGCGCCCGAGCCGACCTTGACGTCCAGCACCAGCGCCCCGGTGCCCTCGGCGATCTTCTTGCTCATGATCGAGCTGGCGATCAGCGGGATCGCCTCGACCGTGCCGGTCACGTCGCGCAGCGCGTACAGCTTGCGGTCGGCGGGCGCCAGGCCCTCGCCCGCCGCGCAGATCACCGCGCCGACGTCGCGGAGCTGGCCGATGAACTCGTCGTTGCTCAGCGCGGCCCGCCAGCCCGGGATCGACTCGAGCTTGTCCAGCGTGCCGCCGGTGTGGCCGAGCCCGCGCCCGGAGAGCTGCGGGACCGCGCCGCCGCAGGTCGCGACCAGCGGGGTGAGCGGCAGCGTGATCTTGTCACCGACGCCGCCGGTCGAGTGCTTGTCGACGGTCGGCCGGGCGACCCCGGAGAGGTCCAACCGCTCACCGCTGGCGATCATCGCGGCGGTCCACCGGGCGATCTCCGGCGCGGTCATGCCTCGCAGCAGGATCGCCATGGCCAGCGCCGACATCTGCTCGTCGGCCACCAACCCCTTCGTGTACGCGTCCACCACCCAGTCGATCTGGGCGTCGGAGAGCACACCCCCGTCCCGCTTGGTCCGGATGACGTCGACCGCCGTAAAAGCACTCACCAGACAGTTCCTCTTCAGTCGTCGCAGACACCGACCCGCGGCCGTGACCACCGAGGGCGGCGGCCGACCGCGCCCGGCGGAGGGATCAAGCCTGACCGCCCGGAGCCGGGCACGGCAGGCCCCGGCCCGAAAGCTCAGCCAGCCGGCCAGCGCACCGGTATCTCCATCGGCGGCTCACCCTCGCCGGCCCAGAAAATGGTGCCGGACGCGTCCACCACCACCACCCGGGGCGTACGGGCCAGCCCCCAGGTGATCGCCTCGGCGGATTCGTCCCAGCTCGGGCCCTCCTCCAGCACCCCGGTCTCGGCGTCCGCGTCGTCCCCGGCCGACCGCTCCCAGTACGCCGTCCAGATCTGCTGCCCGGCGGAGAGGTCGGGGTGCACGAAGACGGTGCCCCGGCCGCGCCAGGCAGCCAGCCGGTCCGGCACCACCGGCACCGGGGTCTCGCCGACCACCGCCTCGAGGTCGGCCACGTCGAAGGCGTGCGGCAGCAGTTCGGCCATCCGCAGCGGGCCGGCCTTGGACTCGATCAGGCAGTCCGGGCCGCCCTGCTCCCAGAGCAGTTGCCGGCAGCGACCGCACGGCATCAGCGGCTCACCGGTGGCGTCGACGCAGGAGAGCGCCACCAGCCGGCCCCCGCCGGTCGAGTGCAGCGAGGAGACCACTCCGCATTCGGCGCAGAGCACCACCCCGTACGCGGCGTTCTCCACGTTGCAGCCGACCACGACCCGACCGTCGTCGACCAGGGCGGCCGCCCCGACCGGGAACTTGGAGTACGGCACGTACGCGTGCCGCATCACCTCGGTGGCCGCGGCCCGCAGCCGCTCCCAGTCGATCTCCATGTCAGGTACCCCCGTCAGCCCTTGATGTACGGCTTGCCGTCCGCCGCTGGCGCCCGGACCCGGCCGACCAGCCCGGCCACCGCCAGGATCGTCGCCAGGTACGGCAGCATGGCCAGGAACTGGCTCGGGATGATGCTGTTGATCGCGCCGAGGTAGGTGCCGAGCTGGTCGGCGAAGCCGAAGAAGAGCGCGGCGAGCAGCGCGCCGGTCGGGCTCCACCGGCCAAAGATCAGCGCGGCCAGCGCGATGAAGCCCTTACCGCCGATCATGTTCTTGGTGAACGAGTAGAGCGCCAGGGTGTACGAGGCGCCACCGATGCCGGCCACCACCCCGGCGAGCAGCACGTTGCGGTAGCGCAGGCCCAGCACCTTGACGCCGAGGGTGTCGGCCGCGGTCGGGTGCTCGCCCACCGAGCGGGTCCGCAGGCCCCAGCGGGTCCGGAACAGCGCGATGTGGATGACCAGGACCAGCAGCAGGCCGAGGTAGAGGAAGATGTTGCCGCGGAACAGCGCCGGCCCGAGCAGCGGGATGTCCTTGAGCAGCGGGATCTCCCAGGTACCGAACCTCGGCGCGCTGTTGTATCTCTCCGCGTTGGTCTGCATCAGCCGCTCGTAGAGGAAGCCGGTGACGCCCACCGCCAGCAGGTTGAGCACGATGCCCATGACCACCTGGTCGACCAGGTAGCGGATCGCGAAGACGGCCAGCAGCAGCGAGATGAGCGCCCCGCCGAGCGCGGCGGCGACCAGACCCACCCAGACGTTGCCGGAGATGCTGCCGAACAGGGCGCCGCTGAACGCGCCCATCAGCAGCTGCCCCTCGATGGCCACGTTGACCACGCCCGAGCGCTCGCAGAGCACCCCGGCCAACGCGCCGAAGATCAGCGGCAGCGCCAGGATGAAGGTGCCCCGGACGACGTTGACCAGCGGCATGAAGTTCTGCCCGGCCGGCGCGGCGGAGACCTGCCAGCAGAGGAAGGAGAGCACGAAGCCGACCACGCCGACGCCGAGCAGCGGGGTGAACCAGCGCTTCGGCACCCCGGCGAGCAGGGCGGCCCCGGCCGCAGCGGTGATGATCCCGAATCCGACGGCGCCGATCGTGCCGTTGATCTCCAGCGCGGCGCCGCCCTCGGTCTCGCTGAGGGTGAACCGTGCCTGCTGGTCGGTGGCGAGCGCGCCGAAGAGCACCGCCGACAGCACGCCCAGCGCCAGCAGGATCGCGCCCACCTTGCGGTTGCGGGTCCAGAAACCCTCGTCGACCGTGGCCACGGCGACGTCAGGGACAGCCATGGTGGACATGAGTTACCAGCCCTTCGCCAGGCTCGTCTGCAACCGGGCGGCGCGCGCGGCCCGGAGCTGGAAGATCGCCTTCACCAGAGCCGGTGCGGCGATGAAGATGACGATCAGCGCCTGGAGCACGGTGACCAGCTCCAGCGAGATCCCCGAGTACGACTGCATCCGGTTGCCACCGGCCTGCAGCGCGCCGAAGAGCAGCGCGGCCAGCAGCACCCCCCACGGCTTCACCCGACCGAGCAGCGCCACCAGGATGCCGTCGAAGCCGATCTGCGCGACGACCAGCGGGGTCAGCGCGTTCGCGGTCGAGCCGAGCACCATCTGCGAGCCGCCCAGGCCGGCCAGCAGGCCCGCGATGACCATGATCAGCACGTACGTCCGGGTGACGCTGATGCCGGCGGTCCGCGCGGCGTCCGGGTTGGCGCCGACCGCACGCAGCTCGAAGCCGAGCGTGGAGCGGTTGAGCAGCCAGGCGACGAACCAGGTGGCCAGCACCGCCAGCAGGATGCCGGCGTGCACCCGCAGGTTGTCGCCGAGCAGCCGGGGCAGCTGGGCCGAGGACTCGACCGGCTTGCTGATCGCGTCGCTGCGGTCCGGGTTCTGCACGCCGTTCTGGACGATGATCCAGGACAGGAAGTAGACCGCGATGTAGTTGAGCATGATTGTGTTGATCACCTCGTGGGCGCCGGTCCGCGCCTTGAGGATGCCCGGGATGAAGCCCCAGATCGCGCCGCCGACCGCGCCGGCGAGCAGCGCGACGAGCAGGTGCAGCACCGGCGGCAGCGGCAGCAGGAAGCCGGCCAGCGCGGCGAGGATGACGCCGATGGTGGCCTGGCCCTGCGCGCCGATGTTGAACAGGCCGCCCCGGAACGCGAGCGCGACCGAGAGACCGGTGAAGACCAGCGGCGCGGTGTACGTGAGCGTCTCGGAGATCGGCCCCAGCACCGCCTGCCAGCCGTTGTCGCCGTTCAGCCAGCCTGAGAACGTCTCCGGGTCGAAGACCGCGCCCTTGAACAGGTTGGCGTAGGCCTCGCTGACCACCGTCCAGCTGGCGTTGAGCGCGTCCGTGGGCTGGGCGGTGATGTAGCTGTAGGTGGCCAGCACCTCCGGGTCCGAGACGATGATCAGGATGGCGCCGACGATCATCGCCAGCACCAGCGCGAGCACCGTGACGGTGACCGTGTTGGCCGCCCAGAGGTTGTCCAGGAAGAGGCGACCCAGCGAGGGTCGTCCCTCCGGCTCGGGTCGCTTCGGTGCGGCCATCGTCGCGGCCCGGCCGGCGCCGCCGGCTGCGGTCTGCGCCGCCTGCGCCTCGGTCGCCGGCTCCTTGTCCGGGGAGCCCGACTCGGGGTTGGGGTTGGTCATGCTTCGTCCTCGCTACCGGGGCCCTCGGGGGCCGCCGCGCTGCCGGGGTCGCTGGTCGTACCGGTGGTGGTGCCGGTGGGGCCTGCGTCGGGGCCGGGCGCCGCTCCGCCGGTCTGCTCGGGGGTGATGCCGGCCATCAGCAGGCCGATCTCCTCGCGCGGGGTGTCCGGGCCGACGATGCCGATGATCCGGCCGCGGTACATCACCGCGATCCGGTCGGCCAGGCCGATCACCTCGTCCAGCTCGCTGGAGACCACCATGACGGCGGTGCCGATGTCCCGCTCGCGGATCACCCGGCTGTGGATGAACTCGATCGAGCCGACGTCGACGCCGCGGGTCGGCTGGGCGGCGATGAAGAGCTTCAGCGGCCGGGACAGCTCCCGGGCAACGATCACCTTCTGCTGGTTGCCGCCGGAGAGGGTGCTCACCGGCGCGTCGGCCGAGGAGGTACGGACGTCGAACTGCTCGATCCGCTCCTTCGCTGACTTCGCGATCGCGTCCGGCTTGAGTGACAGACCGGAGCCGAAGGGCGGCCGGTCGTAGATGTCCAGCACCAGGTTCTCCGCGACGGAGAACTCCTTGACCAGGCCGTCGACGCTGCGGTCCTCGGGGACGTAGCCGACCCCGGCGCGGAGCACCTTCTTGGTCGACCAGCCGTGCACGGCCTGTCCGTCGAGGGTGACCGTGCCGGCGAGCGCCGGACGCAGGCCCATGATCGCCTCGATCAGCTCGGTCTGGCCGTTGCCCTGCACGCCCGCCACGCCGAGCACCTCGCCCGCGCGGACGGTGAGGTCGATCCCGTCGACTGCACGGATCTGCCGGTCGTCGTCGACCACCAGGCCGGCCACCTCGAGGATCGGCTTGCCGGGGGCAGCCGGCTTCTTGTCCACCGTGAGCCGGACGTTGCGTCCGACCATCAGCGCGGCCAACTCGTCCCGGCTCGCGTCGGGAGAGGCGGTGCCGACGGTCTTCCCGCGCCGGATCACCGTGATCCGGTCGGCGATGGCCTTGACCTCGCCGAGCTTGTGGGTGATGAAGACGATCGACTTGCCGGCGGCCTTGAGCGACCGCATGACCGTGAGCAGTTCCTCGGTCTCCTGCGGGGTCAGCACGGCGGTCGGCTCGTCCAGGATCAGCAGGTCGACGTCGCGGGTGAGCGCCTTGACGATCTCCACCCGTTGCTGGATGCCGACCGGCAGGTCCTCGATCACCGCGTCCGGGTCGACCCGCAGGTTGTACCGCTCGGAGACCTCGGCGACCTCACGGCGGGCCCGACGCCGGTCCAGGAAGCCGGCGATGCCGCCCTTGACCTGCTCGGCGCCGAGCATGATGTTCTCGGCGACGGTGAAGACCGGCACCAGCATGAAGTGCTGGTGCACCATGCCGATCCCGGCCGCGATCGCGTCGGAGGGTCCCTTCAGCTTCAGCGGCTGACCGTCGACCAGGATCTCGCCCTCGTCAGGCTGGTAGAGCCCGTAGAGCACGTTCATCAGGGTCGACTTGCCCGCGCCGTTCTCGCCGAGCAGGGCGTGAATCTCTCCAGGCTCCACCGTCAGGTCGATGTGGTCGTTGGCGACCAGATCACCGAACCGCTTGGTGACGCCGCGCAGTTCGAGTCTCAGCGCAACCTCCTGGAGTGCGAGCGATGGTGCAGCGTAGCCGCTGCGGGACCGACCGCCGAGCGGGGCCGGCCGTCGGGTGGAGCGGATCGGCCGCCCCGGCGCCGCGAGGGTGTCCCCGCGTACGCCGAGGCGGCCGGATCGTCATGCCGGTGCTCGCCGGCCTCCGCAGTCGATGATCTCACCGCGGCGGTCGGCGGACGGTCACTTGGTCGGCTGGGCCTTCGAGGTGACCGTGATGGTGCCGGCGGCGATGTCCGCCTTGATCTTGTCGACCTCGGCCTTCAGGTCCGCCGGGACCTTGCTGTCGAAGTCGTGGTACGGGGCGATCGAGACGCCGTTGTTGGCCAGGTTGCCGACGAAGCCCGGCTTGGCCTGCAGCTTCTCGCCACCGGCGGCCTTCACCACGGCGTCCTTGACGGCGTCCGGAATGTTCTTGACCACGGTGGTCAGCAGGGCGGCGCAGTTCGGGGTGCTCTCGCAGCCGTCGACGTCCACCCAGATCACCGAGTACTTGCCACCCGAGGCCTGGGCGGCGGCGGTGGTGCCCAGACCGGCGCCACCGGCGACCGGCATGATGATGTCCGCGCCCTGGGCGACCAGGGTGTCGGACACCTTCTTGCCCTCGTCCTGCTTGCCGAAGTCGTTGGTGAAGGAACCCTTCTGGGTGGCCTTGTCCCAACCGAGGACCTGGACGTTGGCGCCCTTGGCCTTGTTGTAGTACGCCACGCCGTCGGCGAAGCCGTCCATGAAGATGGTCACCGGCGGGATCGGCAGACCGCCGTAGGTGCCGACCTTCTTGGTCTTGCTCATCCCGGCGGCCAGGTAGCCGGCCTGGAACGCGGCCTGGGCGGTGTCGAACTGCATCGGGTAGATGTTGTCGACGCCCGGGTTCGCGTCCACGATGCCGAACTGCTGGTTCGGGTTCGCCGCGGCGGCCTTCTTCGTGGCGTCAGCCATCAGGCCACCGACCGCGAGGATGAAGTCGCACTTCTGGTTGACGTACCCGGTCAGGTTGACCTCGTAGTCCGCCTCGGCCTTCGACGCGACGTACTTGATGTCGATGTTGTCGTTCGCGGCCTTGGCGGCCTGCAGGCCCTTCCAGGCGGAGGTGTTGAACGACTTGTCGTCGATGCCGCCGACGTCGGTCACCATGCAGGCGCTGTACTTCTTGGCACCGTTGCCGGCGCCGTTGTCCTTCTTGGGGGCCTCGCCACACGCGGCGGCGCTCAGCACGAGCCCACCCACCGCGAAGACGGAGGCGATCCGCATCCCACGCACAGAGCGCAAGACGTCTCCCTTCCCATTGCACACCGCTTCACGGGCGGTGGCAGCCCAAGCCGGCGTGCGCCTTGCCGCCGGCGTCCCACGTTACGGACGGGAGCGTACGCCCGCGCCCACCCACCGGCCGACAATCGTGCACGACTGTTGAGTGCCTGTTATCCCTACGTAACCCTCGCGTGGGGCAGATCACCCTTCGTGCTGCTAGCCGGGCCGGAACAGCGTCGCAAACGTCCGGTTCCGCGGCCCCTTCCCTGAGCGGGACGTTACCGCCAGAAGACCGCCACCGCCGCGTTGACCAGGGTCAGCCCGACGATCGCGAGGAAATGGCCACGGTTGACCGACTCCCGCTTACGGGAGAAGAAGACCATGACAAAGATGAGCAGCGCGAGGACCAACTTGGTAACAAGCTTCGCCGGTGCCGGCTCGTCGCCGTCGCGCAGCGGCGCGGCGAGGCCGAGACCGGTCAGCAACCCGATCACCGAGCCCCAGAGCATGGCCGGGTTGATCCGCAGCCGCCCGCTGACGTACTGGGCGATCGAACCGCCGAGCAGCAGCGCGAACCCGATCAGATGGACGTAGAGAAGTACCAGTCGGAGAGCTTCCACGCGGACATCCTCCCCCATGAACGACGATTCGTAGTAGGGGGAACGCCGGTCAGTTCGCCAGGGCCACGCCGACCCGGAGCGGCGGGGTGGGTGGGGTCAGGTCAGGCGCCAGGTCTGGAAGGTGGGGCCGTCGGCGGGAGGGTGACCGCGCCGTCGGCGTCGGGGCGCAGGGCGGGGGCGCGCCGTACAGGTTCTCGGCGGCGGGCAGGCCGGGCAGCCGGACCGGTGTACCGGGCGCCCGGCGGGCCAGCACCAGCACCGCGCCGGTGGGCGCCTCGCGCAGGAAGACCAGGGTGTCCGCGTCGGCGTGCAGCCAGCGCAGGCCGCCGTGCCGCAGCGCGGGCTCGGTCCGGCGCAGCGCGAGCAGCGTGCGGTAGGTCGCGAAGGTGCGCTGGTCCCAGCTCTCCGGCCGGTGCCACGGCATCGGGGTACGCGAACCCTCCCCGTTGGCGCCGGTCAGCCCCAGCTCGTCACCGGCGAAGATCACCGGGGTGCCCGGCATGGTGGCCAGCAGACCGGCGGCGACCTCCTGCCGGGCGGCGTCGCCGACCACGGTGCGGATCCGGGCCGAGTCGTGCGAGCCGAGCAGCTGCCACGAGTGCGTGTACGACCGCCACGAGATCAACGACCGGTAGGCGTTCATGGTCGACAGCACCGCGTCGGCATCCCGCCGGACCACGCCGCCGGGGGTGCCGAGGAAGTTCGGCACCGGGTCGTCGCCGTGCCGCAGCCAGGACCAGACCGGATCGGTGAAGCCGACGTAGTTCATCGTGCCGTGCCAGCCGTCCCGGTCCAGGTCACCGGTGTGGTCGTGGCCGTGCTCCGCCAGCAGCAGGCCGTCGGGGCGGGTGTCGGCGACCACCTCACGTAGCAGCTTCGCCACCTCGTGGGTGTACGCGTCCGCGCCGCGCCGGCCGGTCATGTTGGCCACGTCGACCCGCCAGCCGTCCAGCCCGTACGGCGGGCGCAGCCAGCGCCGCAGCAGCGAGTCCGGAGCGAGGGCGAACCGCCGGCGCAGCTCCGCGCTGCCCCAGTTGAGCTTGGGCAGCGACGCGACCCCGTTCCAGGACTCGTAGTCGCCGGTCATCTCGTCGAAGTAGTACAGCTCCCGCTCGGCCGCGGACACGTCTGACGCGGCGGCGGTGAACCACTCGTGCGCGTCGCCGGTGTGGTTGCTGGTGATGTCGCCCAGCAGCCGCCAGCCCCGGGCGCGTACCGCGTCGGCGAGCCGGACCAGCGCGGCGTCCCCGCCCAGCAGCGGGTCCACTGTCTCGAAGCTGGCGGCGTCGTACCGGTGGTTGGACCGGGCCGGGAAGATCGGGGTCAGGTAGACGGTGTTGACGCCGAGCCGGTCCAGGTGGTCCAGCCGCTCGGTGGCGCCGTCCAGGTCGCCGCCGTAGAACTGGTGCGGCGTCTCGGGGCCGCGGCCGATCACCGGGGTGTCCCAGTCGCACGGGATGGCCCAGTCGGGCAGCGCCCGCCCGTCGGCGGCGGCGGAGCGGGCGAACCGGTCCGGGAAGATCTGGTAGATCAACGCGTCCCGGGCCCAGGCCGGCGGCGGGGCGTGGCTGACCAGCTTGAAGTCGCCGTTGTCCGGCACGTCGTGGTCGACCAGCCCGGCGGCGTTGAGCCAGCGGTAGCCGCGCGCCCCGGAGAGCATGAACCGGTAGTTGCTGACCGGGTTGCGGACCTCCACGTACGCCCGCCACCAGACGTCACCGCCCTCCCGGCGGTCGACGGTGGCCTCGGCGAACCGCGGCTCGCCATCGCCGGTGGTCCGGACGTGCACGGTCCGCACGTCGGCGCCGGCCGGCACCCGGACGAAGACCGGAACGGTCGCGCCGAGCGCGGGCGCCTGCTCGGGTACGTAGAGCTCGGAGCCGTCGTGATGCGGATTCATGGGCAGGCGCGGGTTCATCCCTTGACGGCTCCGGCGGTGAGGCCGGAGACGATGTAGCGCTGGAGGAGCTGGAACACCAGCACCGTGGGGATGGCGGTGAGCAGGGTGCCCGCCGCGAACATCCCGAAGTTGTTGTTGCGCTCACCGGCCACCAGGCCGAACATGCCGACCGCGAGGGTCTTCGAATTGGTGTTGGTGAGGAACACGTTGGCGATCATGAACTCGTTGATCGTGCCGATGAACGAGAGCAGCGCGGTCACCGCCAGGATCGGCGCCACCAGCGGCAGCATGATCCGGAAGAAGACCTGGGCGTGCGTGGCGCCGTCCATGGTCGCCGACTCGTCCAGCTCCCTCGGCAGGGTGTCGAAGAAGCCCTTCATCAGCCAGGTGTTCACGCCGAGCGCGCCACCCATGTAGAGCAGGAAGAGACCCCACGGCGTGTTGAAGCCGATCGAGGGCCACAGGTCGGTGACCGTGGTGAAGATCAGGAAGATCGCCACGATCGCCAGGAACTGCGGGAACATCTGGATCAGCAGCAGGGTGAGCAGCCCGAACCGCCGGCCGGCGAAGCGCATCCGGGAGAACGCGTACGCCGCGAGCGACGACAGGAAGATCGACACGATGGCCGCCGTCCCGGCGATCAGCAGCGAGTTGACGAACCAGTGGGCGAAGGCCGTCTTCTCGAAGAGGTTCGTGAAGTTCTCGAACGACGCTCCGGTCGGCAACAGCTCCGTGGAGGAGAGGGTGCCGAGTGGGTTGAGCGCCGCGGAGAGCACGAACAGGATCGGGAAGAGGCTGAACACCACCGCCAGCACCCCGACGAGGTGCCGCCAGCCCACCTGAGCGAACCAGCGGTTGCGCCGCCGGCCGGTGGCGTTGCGGTTGGCGACTGGGGCGTCCGCGTAGGTCGTCACGAGTACACCTCCTCCTGCTTGCGGGTACGCCGGAAGCTGATCGCCGACACCGTCGCCACGATCGCGAAGATGAAGATCGAGATCGCCGCCGCCATGCCGAACTGCGCGCCCTGGGCGCCGAAGGCCAGCCGGTAGGTGTAGGTGATGAGCAGGTCCGTCGCGCCGTTGGTCGGGTTGTCCGCCGGGAACGGCCCACCCTCGGTGGTCAGCCAGATCGCGTTGATGTTGTTGAAGTTGTACGCGAACGATGCGATCAGCAGCGGCGAGAGCGCCACCAGCAGCAGCGGCAGGGTGACCGCCTTGAAGGACGCCCAGGGCGACGCGCCGTCGACCGAAGTGGCCTCGGTCAGCTCGCGCGGGATCGCCTGGAGCGCGCCGGTGGCCACCAGGAACATGTACGGATAGCCGAGCCAGAGCTGCACCAGCAGAACCGCGATCCGCGCCGACCAGGCCTCGCCGAACCAGTCGACGCCGAGGCCGAACAGGTTGTTGACCAGGCCGAAGTCGGTGTTGAACATGTCCCGCCAGACCAGCAGCATCGCGAACGAGGGCATCGCGTACGGCAGGATCAGCAGCACCCGGTAGAGGTTGGTGCCGCGCATCCGGGGCGAGTGCAGTGCCAGCGCGATGGCCATGCCGAGCAGGAAGGTGAGCCCGGTCGAGCCGATCGCGAAGGCGAAGTTCCATACCAGGGTGCCGAAGAACGGGCCGGAGATGTTCGGGTCGGTCAACACCCGGCTGAAGTTCTGCAGCCCGACGTTGACCTTCCAGCCCTGGGTCAGCCGCTCGCCGTCGGCGGCGACGAAGGAGCCGTCCGCCTCGTCGGCGGTCCAGGTCTTGCCGGTCTCGCTGTCCTTGATGCAGTCGCAGCCGGTGTCGTACGCCCGGATGGCCCTGCCCTCGTAGGCGCGGGACAGGCCGTTGGAGCGCAGTGCGCCGCCGGGCGTCGGCACCACCAGGTCGATGATCTCCTTGCTCCGGACGCTGGCCTGGCCGAAGTTCAGCACCGTGTAGCCGTCGGCGGCGGTGACCTTGCCGCCCGGGGCGACGCTGACCGAGCCGGCGTCGAGCGGGCGCAGCCCCTCGCCGTCGCCGGCGGAGACGGCGCGGGTCTTCGGGTCGGTGACCAGGAAGACCAGCGGACCGCTGGTCGGGTCGCCCTTGGTGGCGATGGAGAGGGCGTACTCGGCGGAGCCGGCGACCTGCTTCACCGAGGAGCTCTGGATGGCGACGACCGCGTCGTCCTTGCTGCCGCGGTGGCCGTCGGCGAAGTTCGTGAAGGCGGTGCTCGCGGTGTACAGCACCGGGAAGACCTGGAAGGCGATCAGGAGGAGCGTGCCGGGGACCAGGTACTTCACCGGGATGTGTCGCGGCGTCAGGTAGAGGTAGAAGAGGCCGGCGGTGGTCGCCAGCAGGATGGCCAGGCCGACCCACATCTTGGCTTCGATGAGCGGGAAGGCCACCCAGATCGCAATGCCGGCCACCAGGCCGAGCAGGACCACCTTGACGACGAGGCCGGTCGCGGTGATCGGCGCGTGGTTCCGCGCGGTACGGGACGTACGCGGGAGCCCGGAGCGAACGGGCTCCCGGCCCGGAGCCTGCATGGCGGGCTCCGGGCCGGACAGCGACGTGCTCATTACTTGATCTGTCCCGCGATGGTCTTGCCAGCGCCGGTGATCGTCTTGGCCGGGTCGGCGCCACCGATGATGGCGGCCTCCGCCTTGCCGAACGGGTCCCAGATCGCGGCCATGGCCGGGATCGCCGGGAGCACCTGGCCGTTCTTACCGGCCTCCGAGAACTTGGCCAGGTCCGGGTCGGTGCCCTTGACCTGATCGAAGGCGGCGGTCAGCGCCGGCGGACGCGGCTCGGCCTTGTACAGGGCCACGGCCAGTTCCGGCTTGGTCACGTAGTTGGTGACGAACTCCTGGGCCAGGGCCTTGTTCTTGCCCTTGGCGGCGACGTAGAACGCCTGGACGCCCACGAACGGCTGGGCCTCCTTGCCACCGGCGAAGCCGGGGACCGGGGAGATGTCGTACGTGATGTTGGCCTTCTTGGCGTCGGCGATGGCCCACGGGCCGGAGACCAGGAAGGCGCACTTCTTGCCGGTAAAGGTGGCGATGGAGTTCTCGCCGGTGATGGAGCGCTTCAGCGCACCCTCGCCCTTCTCCCCCAGCTTCGCGATCTTCTGGAAGGCCGCGATCGACTCCGGCTTGCCCACGCCCAGGTCCTTCGGGTCGTAGTCGCCGTTGGCGGTGGTGCCGAAGAGGTAGCCACCACCCGAGGTGTACAGCGGGTAGACGTGGTACGCGTCGCCGTTCTGGCCGGACTGGAGGCAGAGGATCTCGCTGGCCTTCTTGTCGGCCTTGAGCTTCTTGCCGGTGGCGACCAGGTCCTCGATCGTCTTCGGCGCCTCGGGGGCCAGCTCGGTGTTGCGGATGAGCGCGATGTTCTCGGTGGCGTAGGGAACGCCATAGAGCTGGCCGTTGAAGGTCACGGCCTTGATCGCGGTCTCGTTGAAGGCGCTCTTCTGCTCGGCGGCGAGCTGCACCGGGTCGATGGCGCCGTTCTGCACCAGGTTGCCGATCCAGTCGTGCGCGCCGACCACGACGTCCGGTCCGCTGCCCTGCTGCGAGGCGGTCACGAAGTTGGTCTGCAGGTCCTTGGAGACGGCCTGCACCTCGACGGTGACACCGTTCTCCTTGCCGAACTGCTCGGCGAACGGCTTGAGGGCGGCCGTCCGCTTGTCGTCGGCCCAGATCACCAGCTTGCCGCCGGTCGCCGCCTTGGCGGACTCCTTCGCGGCTGGCTTGTCGTTGCTGCTGCCACCACAGCCGGAGGCGGCGAGCGCCAGGCCGAGAACGGCGACCACACCCGCGGTACGGATGCGCATCGGTACTCCTGTCGTCATGGCGGGGCCGCCGGGGGAAGGGCGGCCCGCCAGTGGAAACGTCTTCAAAGTCGTGCCAACCGGCGCTGAGGTACTGCGCCGCTGCTTGCGCGTGTTGCCGGGACGTTAGCAAGAGGTTGCAGGGAATGGAAGGGCTTGCAGAGGTGTCCGCAAGAACTTGCCGGTGAGCTAAAGTTCCGCCATGCGCGCTCGACTGTCCGACATCGCCCAGCAGGCCGAAGTCAGCGAGGCCACGGTGTCGCGGGTGCTCAACGACCGCCCCGGTGTGGCCCCGGAGACCCGGCAGGCCGTCCTGACCGCCCTCGATGTGCTCGGCTACGAGCGCCCGGCCCGGCTGCGCAAGCGCAGCGCCGGCCTGGTCGGCCTGGTCGTCCCGGAGCTGGACAACCCGATCTTTCCCGCCTTCGCCCAGGTCATCGAGTCCACGCTGGCCCAGAGCGGGTTCACCCCGGTGCTCTGCACCCAGACCCCCGGCGGGGTCACCGAGGACGAGTACGTCGAGATGCTGCTCGACCGGCAGGTCTCCGGGATCGTCTTCGTCTACCGGCCTGCACGCCCGGCTGCGCAAGCGCAGCGCCGGCCTGGTCGGCCTGGTCGTCCCGGAGCTGGACAACCCGATCTTTCCCGCCTTCGCCCAGGTCATCGAGTCCACG
>JAEVHO010000089.1 GCA_016802835.1 Micromonospora sp. ATA32
CCCGTCGCCCGGTCGCCCGTCGCCCGCCGCCCCGTCGCCCGTCGCCCGTCGCCCGGGTCAAGATCCGCGCAACTTCCGGGAAAGAGTGGCCTCCGGGCGCGGGGTGACCACTCTTTCGGTGAAGTTGTATGGATCTTGACCGGGCGGCCGGACCGTGATCGGGTCGAGGCATGGCAGAGCAGTGGCGGGCGCAGTTCGACGCGGAGGTGACCTTCGCCAACGGTGGCGGGCTGCGGACCGAAGGCTTCCGGCTGGACATCCCGGGGCGGGAGATCAGCGACGACGACCTCGGCGTCCTCTTCGTCCGGCATCTCGGGTTGTTGATGGTGGCCGAGGTCCGGATCACCGAGAAGACGATCATCGAGGAGCCGCACAAGGGCGGCCGTGGCGTGGTGACCGGCGCGCCGACCGGCCGGCGCCTGGTCGAGCTGAGCCATGTGATCCGCGACGGGATGACCACGCTGCCGGGCTGGCCGGCGCCCCGGATCACCGACTGGCTGACCCGGGAGGCGTCCCGGGCGAACTACGCCCCGGGGACCGAGTTCCACGTCGCCCGGATCGAGATGATCGCCAACACCGGCACCCACCTGGACACGCCGTCGCACCGCTGGTCGGACGGCGTCGACCTGAGCGGGATGCCGCTGGACCGCCTCGCCGACCTGCCCGGCGTGCTGGTGCGGGTGCCGGCCGGCACGAGGGCGGTGGACCGGCTGCTACTGGCGCCGTACGACGTCGCCGGGCGGGCGGTGCTGCTGCAAACCGGCTGGGACGCGCACTTCGGCACCGACAGGTACGGCGCGCCCGACGCGCCGTACCTGACCGGCGAGGGCGCCCGGTGGCTGGTTGACGCCGGCGCCGCCCTGGTCGGCATCGACTCGATCAACATCGACGACATGAGCCCGGCCGCCGCCGGGGAGCGCCCGGCGCACAGCAGCCTGCTCGCCGCCGGCATCCCGATCGTGGAGCACCTGACCGGTCTCGACGCGCTGCCGCCGACCGGCTTCCGGTTCACCGCCGCGCCACCGCGGGTCGCCGAGATGGGCACCTTCCCGGTACGCGCGTTCGCCGTGGTCGCCCGCTGACCGCGACCGGGTCAAGCACAAGATCCACCAGGCTCAGCGACATGGGGAATCCAGCGGGCGCGGATAGCCCATTTCGCCGACACCGAGTCGATCTGGGGAGAGAGCGCTCAGGCGGCTCGGACCGAGGAAGGATCGAGTCGGCGCACCAACCGCTGGGAGAGGTGTGCCAGCGACCGGGACTGGGCCAAGCCGATCGGCCAACGCTCGACGTCCGAGCCGGCGGAGAGTTCCACCTCCACCCCGGGCCGCCCTTGTTGTGGTACTCAACAGGTTGCGAGCCAGCTGCACCTCCGTGTCGCGCAGGTCGGCCACGGTCAACAGGTGTCCGACGGCGTGCAGGGCACGACCGACGTCACCGGTGCGCAGGATCGGGTACGCCCGCGAGTTGCTAATCAGTAGCGCACCGAGATCCTGCGTTCGACGGCGTCGACGCGGATCTCGCCGCCGTACGGGAGGATCAGCTGCGGGTCGGTGTGCCCGAGGTCGATGTCGAAGACCACCACCGCGTCGGGGGCGTACTCGGCCAGGGCCCGGCTCACCGCGGCCCGCTGCTCCTCGGCGTACGCCGCCTTCTCGGCCGGCGACTGCGGGCGGTCGAACTCCCACGCCTTCGCCCGGCGACGAGCACCGCCGGGAAGCTGGCGAGCAGCCCGCGCTCCCCCAGGTTGCGCAGGATCCGGTACACCTCGGTCGCCGAGGGCAGCTCCTCCGAGGTCTCCATCAGGAAGACCGAGCCGGCCAGGTCGGCGGCCGGCGCCACCCGGTCGGCGGCGAGCAGCCAGTTGAGCACCTCCAGGTTGCCGCCCCAGGTCCGGCCCTCGACCACCGCGGCAGGGCCCTGCCAGTGCCATCCGGCGCCCGGGGACATCACCGGCTCGACCGCCAGCGAGGCCGGGTCCCGCCAGTCCCCCGGCTGGTCGCCCCACTCCGGCGCGGCCGCCAGGTCGTACCAGCCGGAGGTGAAGAGGGCGGCGCGTAGCGAGTCGAAGGTCAGCGGGTGCGGCTTGCCCGGCCGACCGAGGTGCACCAGCACCGAGCCGCCGTGGTACCCGACGATGCCCAGCTTGTGCAGGTGGTTGAGCATGTTGGTGTTGTCGGAGTAGCCGAAGTAGGGCTTCGGGTTGCCCAGCAGCACCGCGTCGTCCAGGTGCGGGGTGACCGTGATCTGGTCCTCCCCGCCCACCGTGGCCAGCACGGCGGTGATCGACGGATCGGCGAAGGCGGCGGTGACGTCGCGGGCCCTGTCACGCGGGTCGGCGCCCAGCACCCGGGTGGTCGGGTACTCGACCGGCTCCAGGCCGAACTCCTCGCGCAGCCGGCGCAGTCCCAGCTCGTACACGTGCGGGAAGATCGCCGGCAGTCCGGCGGAGGGGGATACCACCGCGACGCGGTCGCCGGGTCGAGATTTCGCGGGGTAGGTCAGCGGCTCCATGATCAGACGCTAGCGGGCACCCCAACCGGTTTTCGACGGTGGCACCGGGCCGCCGCCGTCCCGGTCAGCCCGCCGAACCGGGCAGCTCAGCGAGGGGTCGCCTGGCCGACCTCGATCAGGTGGCCGTCCGGGTCGCGCAGGTAGCAGCGGATCTCCACGCCCCGGTCCTTGGGCGGGTCAGGAACTGGGCGCCACGGGACCGCCAGTCGTCGTAGACGGCCTGGATGTCGGCGACCCGGATGTTGAGGCGAGCGCCCGGGCGGCGAAACGGCACAACCCGGGCATGGCCGGGCCATACCCTGGCCAGGTGGACGAGGGGCCGGATCAGGGGATCGCGCCGCGCGAATGGCTGCCACGGACGGCGGCGCTGCTGGTCGGCACGCTGGCGCTGGCCACCGCGTTCATCGCCGCGTACGTGGGGGCGCTGCACCAGCCCACCGCAAGGGACGTACCGGTCGGGGTGGTCCTCGGCGACCAGCGCGCGCAGTCCGTCCTGGCCGCCGTGCGCGGCCAGACCGACAAGATCAAACCGATCGGGTACGACAATCCCGACGAGGCCGACGGGCTGACCGCCCGCAAGGTGTACGGCGTGCTCACCTCGACGCCCGACGGCGGCCTCACCCTCACCATCGCCAGCGCCTCCGCGCCCAGCGCGACCGACCTGATCGTCGGGGTGCTCACCCAGGCCGCGCAGCACGCCCAGGCGCCGCTCCGGGTCGTCGACGAGGTACCGGTCGAGCAGACCGACCCGCGCGGGCTGGTGCCCGATCGGCGGGCTGACGATCTGGGCGCTGGCCGGTGTGGCCGGGCTGCTCGCGGCGACGCTGGTCCGGGGCGCCGCGCCGCCGACCGCGCCCGGATCGCGCCCCCGGTCGGGGCGGCGTCCGGGGCGCCGACACGGGTGCCGCCCGACGCCCGTCCGGACGGCTGAACCGATCGTCGGAGCCTGTGATACCGGCGGCGATGTCCCGGGCCCCCTCCTTCGATCGGGGTCCGCACGGATACGATCCAGGGAGTCGGACAGCGCTGTCCTTCGTACTCACGTAAGGAGCGCATAGTGACCGACCAGTACGACCACGACGGCCCCGACGCCGCGCTGCGAGCCGACATCCGCCGCCTCGGCACCCTGCTCGGGCAGACCCTGGCCCGCCAGGAGGGCCGCCCGCTGCTCGACCTGGTCGAGGAGATCCGCGCGCAGGTCCGCTCCGACGCCCCGACGGCCGCCCAGCGGCTCGCCGGTCTCGACGTCACCACCGGCACCAAGCTGGCCCGCGCCTTCTCCACCTACTTCCACCTGGCCAACATCACCGAGCAGGTGCACCGGGCCCGCGACCTGCGCCGCCGCCGGGCGGTCCAGGGTGGCTGGCTGGACCAGGCGGCCAAGATGATCGCCGAGCGCGGGGTGCCGGCGGAGGAGATCGCGGCGGTGGCCCGCCGGCTCGCGGTCCGGCCGGTCTTCACCGCCCATCCGACCGAGGCGGCCCGCCGGTCGATCCTGTCCAAGCTCCGGGCGATCGCCGACGAGCTGGACCACGAGACGGCCAACGCGATCCTCTACGGTGCCAGCGACGAGGGACCGGCCAACCGGCGCCTGGCCGAACTGCTGGACCTGATGTGGCAGACCGACGAGCTGCGGCTGGACCGGCCGGACCCGACCGACGAGGCCCGCAACGCCATCTACTACCTGCGCGACCTGTACGCCGAGGCTGCTCCGCAGGTCCTCGACGATCTCGCCGACACGCTGCGTACCCTCGGCGTGGAGACCTCGCCGACGGCCCGTCCGCTGACGTTCGGCACCTGGATCGGCGGCGACCGGGACGGCAACCCCTTTGTCACCCCGGCGGTGACCCGGGAGGTGCTGCAGATCCAGCACGAGCACGGCATCTCGGCCACCGAGGCGGCGATGGAACACCTGATCAACGAGGTGTCCGTCTCCCGCCGGCTGCGCGGGGTGTCGCTGGACCTCGCCGCCAGCCTCGCCGCCGACCTTGACGCGCTGCCCGAGGTGGCGCCCCGGTTCCGCCGGGTGAACGCCGAGGAGCCCTACCGGCTCAAGGCCCGCTGCGTGAAGGCCAAGCTCGCCAACACCCGGGATCGGCTGCGCGCGGGCACCGCGCACGTGCCCGGCCGGGACTACCGGGGCTCCGCCGAGCTGATCGCCGATCTGGAGCTGCTGCGCGCCTCGCTGGCCCGCAACTCCGGGCAGCTCACCGCCGTCGGCCGGCTCGCCTCCACCATCCGTACGGTCTCCGCGTTCGGCCTGCACCTCGCGACGATGGACGTCCGCGAGCACGCCGAGGCGCACCATGCGGTGCTCGCCCAGCTCTACGCCGCCGTCGGCGAGGTCTCCGACTACCCGGCGCTGAGCCGGCTGGAGCGCACCAAGCTGCTCGCCGACGAGCTGACCGGCCGCCGCCCGCTGTCCACCCTGGACACCCCGCTGACCGAGAGCGCCCGCAAGACGTTCGACGTGTTCGGCGCGGTACGCGAGGCGCAGGACCGGTTCGGCGCCGAGGTCATCGAGTCGTACATCATCTCGATGACCATGGGCGTGGACGACGTGCTCGCCGCGGTGGTGCTGGGCCGCGAGGCCGGGCTGATCGACGTGCACAGCGGGCGGGCCCGGATCGGCTTCGTGCCGCTGCTGGAGACGCCCACCGAGCTGAACGCGGGCGGTGAGCTGCTGGACGAGCTGCTCTCACTGCCCGCGTACCGGGCCCTGGTGGCGGCCCGCGGCGACGTGCAGGAGGTGATGCTCGGCTACTCCGACTCGAACAAGGAGGCCGGCATCACCACCAGCCAGTGGTCGATCCACCGGGCCCAGCGCGCGCTGCGCGACGTGGCCGCCCGGCACGGCGTGCACCTGCGGCTCTTCCACGGCCGGGGCGGCACGGTCGGGCGCGGCGGCGGCCCCACCCACGACGCGATCCTGGCCCAGCCGTACGGCACCCTCGACGGCGCGATCAAGGTGACCGAGCAGGGCGAGGTGATCTCCGACAAGTACTCGCTGCCGTCGCTGGCCCGGGAGAACCTGGAACTGACCCTGGCCGCGGTGCTCCAGGCGACGCTGCTGCACACCGCGCCCCGGCAGCCGGCCGAGATGCTGGAGCGCTGGGACGCGACGATGGACGTGGTCTCCGAGTCGGCGTTCCGGTCGTACCGGGGGCTGGTCGAGGACCCGGACCTGCCGGCGTACTTCTGGGCGTCCACCCCGACCGAGCTGCTCGGCGCGCTGAACATCGGCTCCCGCCCGGCGAAGCGGCCGAACACCGGCGCCGGCCTGGGCGGGCTGCGGGCCATCCCCTGGGTGTTCGGCTGGACGCAGACCCGGCAGATCGTGCCCGGCTGGTTCGGGGTGGGTTCCGGGCTGGCCGCGGCGCGGGAGGCCGGGCTGGCGGACGTGCTCGCCGAGATGCACCGGAACTGGCACTTCTTCCGGACGTTCCTGTCCAACGTGGAGATGATGCTGACCAAGACCGACCTGAGCATCGCCCGCCGGTACGTCGAGACCCTGGTGCCGAAGAAGCTGCACCCGATCTTCACCAAGATCGAGCAGGAGTACGAGCTGACCAAGCGGGAGGTGCTGGCGGTCACCGCCTCGCCCGCCCTGCTGGAGAACTCGCCGGTGCTCCAGCGCACCCTGGCCGTCCGGGACACCTACCTGGAGCCGCTGCACCACCTCCAGGTGGCGCTGCTGCAGCAGTACCGGGACTCCGGCGCCGCGGGCCGCGCGATGGCCACCGCGCCCGGGGGCCGGCGCGCCCCCAACGACGGTACGGCGCTGGAGCGGGCGCTGCTGACCACCGTCAACGGCATCGCGGCGGGGATGCGCAACACCGGCTGAGCCGCCCGCGCCGGGGTGTCCGGCCAGCCGGACACCCCGATCCGTCACCGTCGAACGGGCCCCGGCGGTCCATGAACGCCCCGGCGGCCCGGCCGGGTCACCAGTCGCCGCCGCCGCCGAAGTCCCCGCCGCCACCGAAATCGCCACCACCGAAATCGCCACCGCCGCCGAAATCGCCACCGGCGATGTCGCCGCCGGCGAGGTCCGCGCCGCCCTGGTCGCCGCCGAAGTCGCCGGCCTGGTCGCCGCCGCCCTGGTCGCCAGAGTCGGCGCCGTCGCCGAAGCCCTCCTGGTCGCCGGACTCGTAGCCAGGGTCGGCGAAGGCCGGCGAGAAGAGCGCGTCGGCGATCAGCATGCCACCGAGCACGCCGGCGCCCGCGCCCAGCGCGGTCTTCCACCACGGCGTCGAGTACCAGCCGGCCGGCACCGGCCGACCCTGGTAGCGGCCACCGGGGTAGTAGTGGGGGGTGTCCCGGCCCGGCTGCGGCCCGGCCCGGAAGGTCTGCCCCTGCACCTCGACCTGACGCTCCCGGGTCAGCTCCCCGGCGCCCTCCGCCGCGGCCAGCGGCGGCAGTTCGGGGCCGGGGTCGAGGCCGAGTGCCACCCGGGCGGCCCGCGCGTACATGAGCCCCTCCACCGCGGTCTCCCGGGCCAGCCGGTACTGCTGGACGCTCCGCGCCTGCTCCAGCTGGCTGCCGGCCGCGTTGTACCGCTCACCCGCGTCCACCAACGCCTGGCGCACCGCCGGCTCGTCGCCGTGCAGATTCATCACCTGTCCGCCGAGGCGCTCGTACCAGCGCTGGGCGTCCGCCTGCACGTCAGCGAGGCTGCGCGCCTCCCCGGCCTTGCGCTCCCGGCGCCACCACAGCAGCCCTCCCACCACTACGGCCACGAGAATGACCACGAGCAGAGATTCCATGTCAAGAACGTACCCGGGCGAGCTGTGTCGTACGCATTTGGCAAGCTCTGGTGGTGGACATCTCGACGCTGGCCGTGGTGGTCGTCTGCCTCGCCGCGGGCGGCGCGGTGGGCTGGCTCGCCGCCCGGTCCCGCTCAGCGACCGAGATCGCCCGGCTGGACGCCACGCTGCGCGCCACCCGGGAGGGCGAGGGCCGGCTGGAGCAGTCGATGCGGGCGCTGAGCTACGAGGCGACGGCCCAGTCCCAGGAGGCGGTCGCCCGCGCGGTGGCCCCGCTGCACGACACCCTGCGCCGCTACGAGTCCCGGGTCGCCGAGCTGGAGCACGACCGGGTCGACGCGTACGCCGAGCTGCGCGAGCAGGTCCGGTCGATGAGCGTGGTCTCCGGCGAGCTGCGCACCGAGACCAAGCAGCTGGTGTCCGCGCTGCGGGCGCCGCAGGTGCGCGGCCGGTGGGGTGAGCACCAGCTCCGCCGGATCGTCGAGGCGGCCGGCATGCTGGAGCACTGCGACTTCGACGAGCAGGTCACCGCCGCGACCGAACACCAGGGGGTCCGCCCCGACATGGTGGTCCGGCTGCACGGCGGGCGGAGCGTGGTGGTCGACGCCAAGGCGCCGTTCGACGCCTACCTGACGGCGATGGAGGCCCGGGACGAGCGGGGCCGGGACAGCAACCTCGACGCGCACGCGCGGCACCTGCGGGCGCACGTGGACGCCTTGGCGGCGAAGACCTACTGGGCGGCGTTCGACTCGACGCCGGAGTTCGTGGTGCTCTTCGTGCCGGCCGACCCGTTCCTCGACGTGGCGTTGCAGCGCGACCCGACGCTGCTGGAGCACGCCTTCGCCCGGGGACGTGGTGCTGGCGACCCCGGCCACCCTGGTCGCGCTGCTGCGCACGGTGGCCTACTCCTGGCGGCAGGAGGCGTTGGCCCGCAACGCCGTGGCGGTGCACTCGCTGGCCCGCGAGCTGTACGGACGACTGTCCACCCTGGGCGACCACGTGGGCAAGCTCGGCGCGTCGCTGGGCGGGGCGGTGACCGCGTACAACCGGGCGGTCGGGTCGCTGGAGGCACGGGTGCTGGTCAGCGCGCGCAGCTCGCCGAGCTGGGCGTCTCCGACCAGGAGCTGGCCGTCCCGGCGCAGGTGGAGGTGGCACCCCGGCAGCCGCAGGCCCCGGAGCTGGTCGGGACCGTGGACGAGGGCCGGTCCACATCGGCCGAACGGCCAACAGACATCGACGTTTAACACGACCGATGTGACGATGAAGGCCGATTCACGTCACGGAGTGGTCACAACCGACTTCGCAGTAGTGACATCGGCGCCTGTCACCCCGAAGGATTTCGCTCACGCGTGCCCTGATTTTTTCTGAAGGGCCCTGTTCTCTGGAGGAAGAGAACGTGAGTCAAACCCCTAATCGGAGCCGGCGTACCTCGGCCGCGCTCCTCGCCTCGGTCCTGGCGGCCGGCGCCATGACCGTGGGGGGTGGCGCCGCGACCGCGAGCGCAGCCCCCCGCCACCGCCCCCCGACGCCTCGCAGCCGACCGCCGTCGAGACGCTGGGTGCGCACGACGCCAAGCTCCTCGACGAGGCGGAGGCGAAGCACGCTCCGACCGTCACCCTGATCATCGCCGCCAAGAAGGGCTCGGCCAAGAAGGTCGCCGACGGCCTGAAGGGCCTGGGTGCCTCGATCAGCCAGCGGTACGACCAGGTCGGCTACCTGCTCGCCAAGGTCCCCACCTCGAAGGTCCTCAAGGCCGCCACGCTGCCCGGCGTCTCCGCCGTCGACCTCGACGAGACCATCAAGCTCCCCGACCCGGCCCCCGAGGCCGCCCCGGCCGGTGCGAAGACCGCCGCGCAGGGCGAGACCCTCGCCGGCCCCGGTGGGGACACCGGCGCCGTGAACCCGTACATGCCGACCAACGAGACCGGCGCGGAGGCCTTCAAGGCCGCGCACCCCGAGTGGGACGGCCGCGGCGTCACCATCGGCATCATGGACTCCGGCATCGACCTGGACCAGCCGGCGCTGCAGAGGACCACCACCGGTGAGCGCAAGATCGTCGACTGGGTGACCGCGACGGACCCGTTCGAGGACGCCACCTGGCGCGCAATGATCACCGAGGTGACCGGCCCGTCGTTCACCACCGGCACGGGCGCCAGCGCTCTCATTTGGACCGCGCCGGCCGGGACCTACCGGTTCTCCACCTTCCGCGAGTCCACCACCGCGGGCAGCGACGCGGCGGGTGACGTAAACCGCGACGGCGACACCACGGACTCGTGGGGCATCCTCTACAACACCACGAGCCACGACATCCGGGTCGACGTCAACCAGGACCGTGACTTCACCAACGACGAGGTGATGCGGCCGTACAAGGAGAAGTTCCAGGTCGGCCACTTCGGCACCGACAACCCGGCGACCGCCGTCCGGGAGCAGATCCCGTTCGTGGTGGAGTACCGCGAGGACGTCGACACCACGCCGTTGGGCGGCCCCGGCCTGGTCGACTACGTCAACATCGGCATCATCGAGAGCACCCACGCCACCCACGTCGCCGGCATCACCGCCGCCAACGACATGCTGGGCAACAGCGCCTTCGACGGCGCGGCCCCCGGCGCCAAGCTGGTCTCCGCCCGGGCCTGCTCCTGGGGCGGCGGCTGCACCGCCGCGGCGCTCACCACCGGCATGGCCGACCTGGTGATCAACCGCAAGGTCGACGTGGTCAACATGTCGATCGGCGGCCTGCCCGCGCTCAACGACGGCTCGAACGCCCGCGCGAACCTCTACAACGACCTGATCAACACCTACGGCGTGCAGATGTTCATCTCGGCCGGCAACTCCGGCCCGGGCCTGAACACCGTCGGCGATCCCTCCGTCGCCACCGACGTGGTCAGCGTCGCCGCGAACATCAGCAAGGACACCTGGCTGGCCAACTACGGCTCGGTGGTCCGCAAGGACAACGCGCTGTTCAACTTCTCCTCGCGCGGCCCGCGTGAGGACGGCGGCTTCAAGCCGAACATCTCCGCCCCCGGCTCGGCCATCTCCACCGCGCCGACCTGGCAGGCCGGCAACCCGGTCCCCGAGGCCGGCTACCCGCTGCCCCCGGGCTACCAGATGCTGAACGGCACCTCGATGGCCTCCCCGCAGGCCACCGGCGCCGCCGCGCTGCTCCTGTCGGCCGGCAAGGCGACCGGCAAGGGCGTCACCCCGGCCGCGCTGCGCCGGGCCATCTACACCTCCGCCAAGCCGATCAACGGCGTCCCGACGTACGGCCAGGGCTACGGCATGTTCAACGTGCCCGGCGCGTGGGGCCTGCTGGACGCGGGCGTGCAGACCCGGACCTACACCTCCGCGGCGCCGGTCTGCACCGAGCTGTCGGAGAACCTGACCAGGTACAACAAGGACTCCGGCGCGTTCGAGCCGACCCCGAACGTGGGCGTCGGCGTCTACAACCGCTGCGCCGCCGACCGGGGTGGTCAGAAGGTCAAGGAGAGCCGCCACTACGAGGTCAAGCTGACCCGGACCAGCGGCCCGAACAAGGGCATCGCCCACAACGTCGCGTTCCGCGGCGACGACGGCACGTTCACCGCGCCGAAGGTCGTGTGGCTGCCGCTGAACAAGACCGTCACCGTGCAGATCAAGGCGAAGCCGCTGACCGCGGGGGCGCACGGCGCGATCATGACGATCGACGACCCGGCCACCTCGGTGGTCGACTTCGAGGTCTCCACCGTCGTGGTCGCCTCGAACGCGGTCTCCGCCCCGGCGTACTCCTTCTCCACCGAGGGTTCGGTCGAGCGGAACAACTTCACCTCGTACTTCGTGACGGTTCCGCAGGGCGCGGGCGCGCTCCAGGTCAACCTCTCCGGCATCGCGACCGGTTCGCAGACCCGGTTCATCGCCTTCAACCCGTACGGCGTGCCGGTGGAGAGCACCGCGAGCACCGGCTGCTACACCAACTTCTCCGACGCCGCCGTCTGCAAGCCGCAGGAGCGGGACTACCAGAACCCGATCCCGGGTGTCTGGGAGATCGAGGTGGAGTCGCGGCGGACCTCGCCGACCCTGGACAACCCGTTCCAGCTCCAGGCTCGGGTGCAGGGCGTCAAGGTCGAGCCGGCCGTGGTCGAGCTGCCGTCGGTCACCGCCGGCACGCCGACCGAGGTGAGCTGGGGCCTGACCAACACCTTCGGCCCGGTCCAGGTGGCCGGCGTGGGTGGCCCGCTCTCCAGCGTGCGCGCCGAGCGGCCGACCATCGCCGAGGGCGCCGTCCAGGAGTACCTGGTCGACGTGCCGGCCGGTGCCGCCAGCTTCACGGCCCGGATCGGCAACACCGCCAACCTCGGCGCCGACCTCGACCTGTCGGTCTTCCTGGGCACCAGCCGGGTGGGCATCTCGGCAGACGGTGACTCCGAGGAGGCCGTCACCCTGAACAACCCGGCCGCCGGCACCTACCGGGTCGTGGTGGACGGGTACGCCGTCGACGGCCCGGGCACCAGCACCGCGTACGACTACCGGGACTCCTTCTCGGCTCCGGCGCTGGGCTCGTTGTCCGCTCCGAACACCCCGCTGTCCCTGGCCAACGGCGCCACCGCCACCCTCACCGGTACGGTGACCGCCCTGGCCACCCCGGCAGCCGGTCGCGAGCTCTACGGCGACCTGGCCGTCACCACCATCGAGGGCGCGGTCGTCGGCCGCGGCTCGGTGGCGATCGGCACGGTGAACTGACCATCCGCTGACCGCGGTCAGCCGACCGCCTGAGCACCACATCAGGAGCCCGTCCCCGGATCATCGGGGGCGGGCTCCTGCCGTTCCACCCACCGCGCGTGGTGGAGGTGCGGGGTCAGGACCGGCGGGCGGACTCGACGGCGAAGGGGGGTGCCCTGCTGGCAGGTGGTCATCATGTCGGGCTGGGGCTGGCCGGTGACGGTGACCCGGGCGCCAGGGACGAGCACGTCCCGGGGGCCGCCGACCAGCTGGTAGCCGTCGATCATGAGGCAGTTCGGCTCCACCCCACGCTGGATCGTGCCGCTGATCGTGGTGGCGCCGGGGCCCGGCGGGCGGCTGGGCCCGAGCGGCGGGCGCTTCGTCGGCGGCAGCACGGTGGACGCGGGCGGCGCCGGTGCGGTGGGGTCCACCGGCTCGGCCGGGTCGGTGCTGGGCGAGGTCGTCACCGGCGATCCTTCCGAGGAACTCGGGGCGGCCGGCCCCTCGTCGCCACCCTGCCGCCGCAGGCGCTCAGCGCCGCGCAGACGACCAGAGTGGCGAGGGCGATCCGAGGAGTCTTCATGCCCCTTCGACGTGCCCCGCCGGTGATCGGTTCCGGGTCAGGCCCGCGCGGCGGCGGCCTTCATGTCGCGCTTGAGCTCCTGGGGCAGCGAGAAGGTCAGCCGCTCGTTGGCGGTGGTGATCTCCTCGACGTCGGTGAAGCCCCGCTCGGCCAGGCGGGCGAGCACCTGCTGCACCAGCTCGTCCGGCACGCTCGCGCCGGAGGTCACGCCGACCGTGCCCGCGCCGACGAGCCAGGAGTCGTCGATCTCGGCGGCGAAGTCGACCAGGTGGCCGGCGCGGGCGCCGGCGTCCAGGGCCACCTCGACCAGCCGGACCGAGTTGGAGGAGTTGGCCGAGCCGACCACGATCACCACGTCGCACTCCGGCGCGATCTCCTTGACCACGTGCTGCCGATTGGAGGTGGCGTAGCAGATGTCGTCGCTGGGCGGCGACTGCAGCAGCGGCAGCCGCTGCTTGAGCCGGGCGACGGTCTCCAGCGTCTCGTCGACCGAGAGGGTGGTCTGGGAGAGCCAGACGACCTTGTTCGGGTCCCGAACGGTGATCTTGTCGGCGCCGTCCGGGCCGTCGACCAGCTGGATGTGCGCGGGCGCCTCACCGGCGGTGCCGATGACCTCCTCGTGCCCCTCGTGGCCGATCAGCAGGATGTCGTAGTCCTCGGCGGCGAACCGCTTGGCCTCCTGGTGCACCTTGGTGACCAGCGGGCAGGTCGCGTCGATCGCCTTGAGCGAGCGCGCCCGGGCCTGCTCGTAGACCTCGGGGGCCACGCCGTGCGCGGAGAAGATGACGGTGGCGCCCTCGGGCACCTCCTCGTTCTCCTCCACGAAGATGGCGCCCTGCGCCTCCAGCGTCTGCACCACGTGCTTGTTGTGCACGATCTGCTTGCGCACGTAGATCGGAGCGCCGTAGAGCTTGAGCGCCTCCTCCACGGTCTGCACCGCGCGGTCCACGCCCGCGCAGTAGCCGCGGGGCTTGGCCAGGAGGACGCGCTTGCCGGTCTGGGGGGTCGCCTGAGCCTCGGTCACGGGCCCCATCCTACGTGCCGTCGCCGAGACCGACAGCGGCTGCGACCGCCGCCACAGCCGGCGGACGGAGTGGCAGAATGACCCCACCGGCAGCGCGCGGGGGCACCGGCGAGCACCCGAGGCCCGGCGAGGAGCAGCTGCTGTCGGGCCTCCCCCAGGTGGTCGGAGCCTGACCGTAGGGTGGTCGGGTGACCGCAGCCGACGCCCCCCGCAGCACGCCCGAGGAACCGTGGCCCGTCCGGGTGGTCAGCCAGAAGGTCGGCGCGTGGATCGCCAAGCTGGGCTGGGTCTGGGTGGACGGGCAGGTGGCGCAGATCAGCCGGCGGCCGGGCGCGACCACCGTCTTCCTCACCCTGCGTGATCCGTCGGCCGACCTGAGCCTCACCGTCACCACCCACCGGGACGTCCTCGACGCCGGGGCGCCGGAGCTGCGCGAGGGCGCCCGGGTGGTGCTGCACGCCAAGCCGGAGTTCTACGCCGCCCGCGGCACGCTGAGCCTGCGCGCCGACGAGATTCGCCAGGTGGGGCTGGGCGAGCTGCTGGCCCGGCTGGAGAAGCTCAAGAAGCTGCTGGCCGCCGAGGGGCTCTTCGACCGGGCGCGCAAGCGCAGGCTGCCGTTCCTGCCCGGCCGGATCGGTCTGATCACCGGGCGGGCCTCGGCGGCCGAGCGGGACGTGCTGACCAACGCCCGCCGGCGCTGGCCGGCGGTGGAGTTCCGCACGGTCAACGTCGCGGTGCAGGGGCCGTCGGCGGTCCCGCAGATCATCGACGCGCTCAAGGTCCTCGACGCCGACGAGAGCATCGACGTGATCGTGCTGGCCCGGGGCGGCGGCAGCATCGAGGACCTGCTCCCCTTCTCCGACGAGGCGCTCTGCCGGGCCGTCTTCGCCTGCCGCACCCCGGTGGTGAGCGCGATCGGCCACGAGACGGACGCGCCGCTGGTCGACTACGTCGCCGACCTCCGGGCCTCGACGCCGACCGACGCCGCCAAGCGGGTGGTGCCGGACCTGACCGAGGAGGTACGCCTCATCCAGCAGGCCCGTTCCCGGCTGGAACGCGCGGTGCGCAACCTGGTCGACCGGGAGGCGCACCGGCTGGACGCGCTGCGCTCCCGCCCGGTGCTGGCCCGGCCCCAGGTGATGGTCGACCAGCGGGCCGCCGAGCTGACCGCGCTGCGCGACCGGACGGGGCGCTGCCTCGACCACCGGCTCGGCGCGGCGGCCGACGACCTGCGGCACACCCTGGCCCGGCTTCGCGCCCTCTCCCCGGCGGCCACCCTCGACCGCGGCTACGCGATCGTCCAGCGCGCCGATGGCCACGTGGTACGCGCCGCGACCGAGGTGGCCAAGGGCGACCCGCTGCGGGTACGACTGGCCGAGGGCGAACTCGCCGCGACCGTGGACGGCTGAGCCGGTCCCTGAGCCGGATGTGGTGGGATGGGTGAGATGACTGACGAGAAGAAGGACGAGCGGCTCAGCTACGAGCAGGCCCGCGCCGAGCTGGCCTCGGTGGTGGAGCGGCTGGAGGCCGGCGGCACGTCGCTGGAGGAGTCGCTGGCGCTCTGGGAGCGCGGCGAGAAGCTGGCCGAGATCTGCCAGCGCTGGCTGGACGGCGCCCGGGCCCGGATCGACGCGGCCCGGCAGAGCCCGGAGTCCTGAGCGGTCACGGCCCTCGGGTTCCCCGCCGCGGTGCCCGAAACGGCGTCCGCGAGCGATCAGATCACCCGGTCGCCCCGCCAGCTCCGGTTCGCTAATGCGGTGTCCACGAACGTTGGCGGGGTTGGTCGGGGTTGGGAAAGTGTCGTAGGGGTGGTGTTGGCTTCGATGCGTGCCTCGCCGTCGGGATCCCGCCGCGCCGCGGGTCGTGCACCGCACGGCCCGTGTCGCGTTGCGGGTGACGCGCGGGCAGCGGCGCCGGTGTTTCGGGTTGCTGCGCTCCGCCGGTGATGTGTGGGCGTGTGTGGTGGAGGTCAACGCGTGGCGGCGCGCCGCCGGGACGTAGCCCTTGTCGGGTATCAGGAGTTGTGTCGGGAACTCGCCGCGTCGGGGCCGGGCACGTTCGCGGAACTCGATTCCGTCGGTGCCCGGTCGGTGTTGCGGCGGTTTTCGGATGCGTGGTTCGCGGCGGCGAAGCGCCGCAGCGCGGGTGAGGTGTTGGCGGGGTTCCCGCGGCGGCGGCGGGGGTTGGTGCCGGTGCGTTGGTATCACGGCACGTTCACCATCGACGGCCGTCGGGTCCGGATTCCGACCGCCAGAGGCGGTGCGCCGTTGTGGGTGCGTCTGGCGCGGGAGGTGCCGTATCCGGTCGAGCAGGTCCGTGTC
>JAEVHO010000090.1 GCA_016802835.1 Micromonospora sp. ATA32
ACCCGCCCGCCGAGGCTGCGCAGGACCGGCCCGTCGCGCCGCGCCGCCGGTGGGTCCGACCGATCGGGTATGCGGCCATCACGCTCGCCGTGCTGCCGCGGCGTCCTGCTCGCACGGCTGGGACGCGCTCACCCCCGTGCGGCGGCGCCGGCCGGCCGCCGGTCCCGGCGCAGCGCCGACCCGAGGCTGACGGGCAACCCGCCCGCCGAGGCTGCGCAGGACCGGCCCGTCGCGCCGCGCCGCCGGTGGGTCCGACCGATCGGGTATGCGGCCATCACGCTCGCCGTGCTGCCGCTCGTCCCCCGACCGCTGCCCGCGCAGCACGTGGACCCGCCGCCGCACTTCATCACCGCCGGCGGCTGGCGCCCGTACGTCCCGGCCGGCCGGACCCTGGTGCCGGTCCCTGTCCCGAGCAACGTGCACGGCCTGCCGACGCTGCGCTGGAGTGCGCTGACCCAGCAGGAGTTCCCTGTGCCGGGCGGCTACTTCATCGGCCCCGGGCCGAACGAGGAAGGCATCTTCGGCGCGCCGAACCGGCCGACCAGCAGCCTGATCTACTCCACCATGGACACCGGCACGGTGCCGGCGCTCACCGAGGAGAACCGGCGCCAGGCGGTGGAGGACCTGCGCTACTGGCGGGCCTCGGTGGTGGTGCTCGGCGCGCACCCGCGCGAGGCGGTGCTGCGGGAGCTGATGACCGGCCTGCTCGGCCCGCCGCAGCGGGTCGACGACGTCTGGCTCTGGGACGTCCGCCCCGTGGCCGGTTAGCGGCGGCGGCGTGGGGGTCATTCCACCAGGTCGCGGACGTCCCACACCCAGGCCCCGTCGATCTCCTGACCGGGGCCGAGCAACTGGTCCACGGTGTGCCGGACCGGGTCACCCCGGTGCAGGTCACCCTGGACGAGCACGGCCGCCCGCCAGTGCCGCAGGTCCTCGACCGCCTGTCGCCGGTCGGCGTCGGTGACCACCGGCACCTCTCCGGTCTCCGCCACCCGGCGCAGCAGCACCGCGGTGGGCCGGTCCGGGGCACCCCAGCGGGCCGCCGGGTCGCCCGTCGACCGGGGGCCGATGAAGTAGCCGCCCGGCGCGGTGAAGGCCAGCCCGGTCCGGGCCGACCAGAACGTCGACGGGCTGACCCCCGCCCCGGTGACCGGGGGCACCGGCACCAACGTCCGCCCCGCCGGGACGTACGCCCGCCAGCCGCCGTCGGCGACGAAAGGCGGCACCGGCCACGCGGGCACGGTTCGGATCGGCGTCGGGGTGAGCGGGAGCAGCGCGGCGGCCACCGCACCGGCCCAGAGCAGCCGCGCCGACGCGCCGACGGCGCGGACCCGGTCCAGGGAGAGGGCGACCAGGACGCCCAGCACCGGCACGCAGACCAGCGCGAACCGGGCCGGCACCACGAGGTCGAGCAGCGGCACCCCGGCCACCAGCCGGTACGGGCCGGCAGCCCGGTCGCCGAGCCGGCCAGCCGGATCTGGGTGCCGAGAGAGAGCAGCGCGAACAGCACACCGCAGCCGGCCAGCGCGCAGACCAGCGGCCGGCGCCACAGCCAGATCACCACGACCACGGCGAGCACCAGCAGCCCCGGCCCGAAGAAGGAGTTCTCCTCGGTCGGGTTCGGTGACAGCAGTCCCGGCAGGTAGTCGTCCCCGAACACCGTCTGGCGGGCGGAGGCGGTGAACGAGGCCGCGTCGAGCTGGAAACCCTGCGCGTCGAAGGGCATTCCCCGGTAGTGCCCCGGTCCGATGAACTGGAACCAGAGCGGGTACGCCAGCAGCACGCCGGCCACCAGCGCGCCGACGCCGAGCCGGCCGAGCAGGGCGGGGGCCAGCCGGCGGGCGGTCACCCGGTCGGCGAGCGCGTACCCGACCACGAACACCCCCGCGGCGAGCGTCAGGAACACCAGCAGCTCCTCGCCGAGAAAGACCTGGTACGTCACCACCACCCCGAGCAGGACGCCGTGCCGCCGTACCCGGTCGGTGTCCGGCCGGAACACCAGGCCCAGGATCACCGGCACCAGGAACTGGGCGGCGATGTGCAGGTGCGCCGAGCCCTGCGCGACCATCCCCGGGGCGAAGCCGCAGACCAGCCCGCCGACCCCGGCGGCCAGCCGGGAGCGGACCAGCCGGCGGGCCAGCAGGAGGTACCAGGCGGCGGCGGTGCCGGCCAGGCAGCAGACCACCGCCACCAGGAAGGCCACCTGCGAGCCGAGCAGCAGCGTCACCGGGGTGAGCGGGACGCCCAACCCGAGCACCGAGGTGTTGGCCATCAGGTTGACCCCGTCCGGGGCGTTCAGCGCGCCGCTGTACAGCGGATTCTCCAGGTGGATCACCGCCGGGCGGCCCGGGCCAGCATCCACTCGAAGAGCATCTGGTCGTTGTCCTGGTGGAACAGCCGGTCCGGCCGCCCCCACTGCCCGGCGGTGAGCAGCACGGCGAGGGCGACGTAGCCGGTGATCACCAGCGGGTCGGTCCACCTTGCCCGGGGGCGGTCGGCCGGGACGTGACCCGAGCGCCGGGGCAGCGGGAGACGGCGACGTCCGGGCGCCGACTCGGCGGTGGACGGCGCCGCGCCGCCGGGCATCACGCCGACAGGTCGGTCAGCGTCCGGACGTCCCACACCCACACGTCCAGCTCCCGCCGGCCAGGACCGACCAGCTGCTCGACGGTACGCCGCAGCGGCTCGGCGTTCTGCTGGCGCACCGGCAGCACGACGATCGCCGCCCGCCAATGGCGCAACTCGTCCAGGAACCGGCGCCGCTGCCGGTCGTCGAGCTTCGGGGTACGACCGGTGGTGGCCACCTCCTCGAGCGCCTCCCCGATCCCGCTCGGCCGGCCGCCGAACCGTCCCGGGTCACCGGTGTTGCCGTTGCGCGGGGCGAGGAAGTAGCCGCCGGGGATCTTGAAGTCCAGGTTGGTGGCCGCCGCCCAGCGCATCCCGTGCGTGTTGCCCATGCTGGGCACCGGAATCGGCACCAGGGTCTGGTCCGGGCCGACGTACCGCCGCCAGCGGTCGGCGGTGATGAAGTCCGGCACCGGCGGCCGTGAGGTCTCCGCCAGCGGCATCGGCGCGATCGGCAGCAGCGCGAGGACCAGCCCGGCGACCGTCAGGGTACGCACGGTCCGGCGGTCGACCGACCGCAGCGACCAGGTCCGCTCGACGGCGAGCGCGAGCAGCACGCCGATCACCACCGTGGTGATCAGGCCGAACCGGGTCGGCACCACCGCGTCGAGCAGCGGCAGCCGGACCAGCAGGTCCCAGGGGCCGGTGAACAGGTCCCGGTCCCACCAGGAGACCTGCTCGCCGAGGGAGAGCACGGCGAAGAACATCCCGGTCGCCGCGATCGCCCGGACGATCGGGTCCCGCCGCAGCCAGACGACGATGCCGACGGCGATCAGCGCCAGGCTCCAGCCGAAGAAGGCGTTCTCCTCGGAGTAGTTCGGGGCCAGGTTCACGTTGGCGCGCTGGTTGCCGCCGACGGTCGAGGAACCCGGGGTGAAGAAGGCGGCGATGTCGTTGCCGTAGTCGCGGACCGCGTCGGTCAGGCCGTGGTACGCCATCGGCCCGGCGAACTGGATGTAGAGCGGGTACGCCAGCAGCGCCCCGGCCAGCGCCGCGCAGGCGGCCAGCCCGGCGGCGAGCGGCCGCCACGCCGCCGACCAGAGCGCCGGCCGCTGGACGACGACGGCGGACAGGAAGACGCCGCAGGCCAGCGCCGTGAAGAGCAGGATCTCCTCGTTGATGAACGCCTGCGCGGTGACCAGCAGGGCCAGCACAAGGCCGTCGCGCACCGGGCGCCGGGACCGGGCGAGCACCAGCACCCGCCAGACGATGAACGGCAGCAGGAACTGGCTGATGATGTTCGGGTGCCAGTTGGCGTGCGAGAGCATCGCCGGTGAGAAGCCGCAGAACCAGCCGCCGACGGCCGCCGCCGACCGGGCGCCCACCACGTGCCGGGAGAGCACGTGGTACCAGGCGGCGGCGGTGCCGGCCAGCCCGAGCGTCACCAGGGTCACGAACGACACGGCCGGCCCGAACAGCAGGGTGATCGGCACCATCGGGATGCCGAGCGCCAGGACGGCCGTGTTGGCCATCAGGTTGACGCCGTCCGGGTAGTTGAACTGCTCGGTGTAGAACGGGAACTCGCCGTGCAGCACCACCCGGACCGAGTGGGCGAGGAAGAACTGCACCTGGGCGGGGTCGCCGGTGTAGAGCGAGGCGACCGGCCGGCCGGGTCGACCCAGATCCGGCTGGTCACCCAGAGCGCCGCGAGCAGGAACAGGGCGTACGCGGCGAGGTCGAGCCGGCGTGGGCTCCAGCGACGGCGGACGGCCGGGGTGGCGGACGCCGCCGGGGCGGGATCGACCGCGTCGGCCGTCACGATGCCGGAGGAGCCGGCGACCTCGGGGGCGTCGGGATCCGTCGCGGACTCGACACGGGGCTCGGCAGGCGTCACAGTCGGCGGAGTCTACCGGAGGGATTGCCGGGCCCGTTCGGTCGCCGAGCGTCCACTGTGGCCTCGGACCGGCCGCGCGACGGCCCGGGCGAGGTGGGCCTGTGGCGCCGATCGGACATCTCGTACCATGTGCCTTCCGGCAGACGACCGGCGACGCGATCGGGGGCGTACAGGTGGCTTCAGCGCGCCGGCGCGGCATGACGGCCACGACACTGCTCACCCTGCTGCTGACAGCGGCGGCCTGCGGTCCCGTCGCGGACCGCCAGCCCCGCGACCTGCGGGTCGGCTACGACAGCCTGGACGGGTCGCTCAAGGTCTGGCCACCGCGCGGCACGCTCGCCGGCGACCCCGCCGCGACCGCGGCGGTGACCGCGGCGGTACGGGACTGGCGCTCGCCCGTCGACGACCGGGCCCACCTGCCCACCTCGGGGATTCTCTGGTCCGGGGTGGTCGACGGGACGCCGCTGGCCCTGGTCGCCGCCGACGTGCCCGGCGAGAGCTCCTCCTGGCTGCTCCAGCTGACCCGCGACGGCGGCCGGTACGTGGTGAGCCGGGCCACCGAGTACACCGACCCCGGATATCTCGTCTACTCCGACGTGCTCCCGGTGCAGTTCCCCGACGGCCGGCGGTACCTGACCTCCGGGCGGGTCCAGCGGCTGCTCGGGCCGGACGGTCGGGCGCTGACCAGCACCGACGGGCTGACCGAGCCGGTACGGGTGCCGGCCTGCCGGGCCGTTCCGGTGACCGCGACGCTGCGGGCCACCCGGTCGCTGCCGCGCGGTCGGGCCGCGGACCGGCTGCTCGACCTGGGTACGGCCACCACCGACCCCCGCTATCCGCTGGTCCGGGACGAGACCGGTGCCGGCCGCCGGGCCCTGACCGGGCTCGACACCTGCGTGCTCGCCGCGAGCAGGGCCCGTTCGGCAGCATCCCCCCGCCGGATCGCGACCGGGACGCCCCACGCTCGGTGCCGGAATCCTGGCCGATGGCGAAGCTGGCCGTCCGCGCGCTCGGCGAGGTCGCGCTCGGCGGCGGCGACCCGGCCGAGCTGGAGCAGCTGACCTGGGAGAGCGACGCCGGCACGATGACGGCCGTGATCTACCGCCCGGCCGGCGGCGGCGCCCCGGTGCTCTCCCCGGCCGACCGGTCCAACCCGCTGCAGACGTACGTGCTGCCCGTGCCGGGTCAGCCGCTGGTGGTGCTGAGCTGGCGGGCCAGCCGGGACTCCTCGCTGTCGGTGCCGCCGGGCACGCCCCGGCTGGTGGACCGGCCCGGGCTGGTGGTGGTGCCGAAGCCGGCGACCAAGGAGACGTTCAGCCTGGCCGGCACGGAGAAGACGTACTACCGCTCGGTCGGCGGCCGCTGACCCCTGGCCGGGGCTCGGGGCGGAACGCCGTCGGGCGGCACCCTGATCGATCCTGGCGAGCCGACAGCGACGACGGGTGGCCCCGGGATCAGGCCACCCGCCGTCGTGGAGCGTCAGTTCTGGGCGCTGGCGCCGTTCGCCCGGAGCCGGACCGGCTCCACCGGCTGGGAGTCCAGCCGGGAGATCCAGCCGGTGACGTCACGGGCCACGTCCTGGGCGGTCAGGCGGAGATCGGCGAGGATCTGCGCCCGGGTGCCGTGCGGGTGCCACTCGGCCGGCACGCCCAGGTCCTTCAGCGGCACCCGGACGTCCGCGTCCCGCATCGCCTGCGCAAGGGCGTCGCCGACCCCGCCGGTACGCACACCGTCCTCGACGGTGACCACCAGTCGGTGCCCGGCGGCCAGCTCGACCAGCTCGGCCGGGACCGGACGGACCCAGCGCGGGTCGACCACCGTGACCCCGTAGCCCTGCTCGGCGACCCGGGCGGCGACCTCCATGCCCAGGTGGCCGAAGGAGCCGACCGCGACCAGCAGCACGTCGGTACGCGCCGACTCGGTCAGCACGTCGACCGTGCCGACCCGGCGCACGGCCGGCAGGTCGGCGGCTACGGTGCCGGTGGGAAAACGGACGATGGTCGGGGCGTCGTCGACGGCCACCGCCTCGCGCAGCTCCTCGCGGAGGCTGGCGGCGTCCCGGGGCGCGGCGATCCGCAGGCCCGGCACCACCCCGAAGACCGACATGTCCCAGATGCCGTAGTGGCTCGGCCCGTCGGGGCCGGTGATCCCGGCCCGGTCCAGCACGAAGGTCACCGGCAGCTTGTGCATCGCCACGTCCAGCAGGACCTGGTCGAAGGCCCGGTTGAGGAAGGTCGCGTAGACCGCCACCACCGGGTGCAGCCCGCCGAGCGCCAGGCCGGCGGCGGAGGTCGCCGCGTGCTGCTCGGCGATGCCGACGTCGTAGACCCGCTCCGGGTACTTGCGGGCCAGCTTGGCGATGCCGGTCGGCTCGGCCATGGCGGCGGTGATCCCCACCACGTCGGGCCGCTGGTCGGCGATCGCGACCAGCTCGTCGGCGAAGACGTGGGTCCACTTCACCGAGGGCGCGGCGACCAGCTTGCCGGTCTCCACGTCGAAGGCGCCGCCCGGGCCGTGCAGGCGGTCGGCCTCGTCCTCCTCGGCCGGGCGGTAGCCGTAGCCCTTGCGGGTCACCGCGTGCACTATCACCGGGCCGCCGAAGTTCTTCGCCGCGCGCAGCGCCGACTCGACCGCCGCCAGGTCGTGCCCGTCGACCGGGCCGACGTACTTGATGCCCAGGTCCTCGAACATGGCCTGCGGGGCGACCGCGTCCTTGATCCCCTTCTTGACCGCGTGCAGCACCTCGTACATCGGCTTGCCGACCAGCGGGGTGGAGCCGAGGGCGTCCTTGACGGTGTCCAGCACCTTCTCGTAGCCCGGGTTGAGCCGCAGCGAGGAGAGGTGGTCGGCGAGGCCGCCGATGGTCGGCGCGTACGACCGGCCGTTGTCGTTGACCACGATCACCAGCGGGTTGCCGGCGGTGGCGATGTTGTTGAGCGCCTCCCAGCACATGCCGCCGGTCAGCGCGCCGTCCCCGACCACCGCGACGACGCTGCGCGCCTCGCCCCGCAGCGCGTACGCCTTGGCCAGGCCGTCGGCGTAGGAGAGGGCGGTGGAGGCGTGCGAGTTCTCGACCAGGTCGTGCTCGCTCTCCGCCTGGCTGGGGTAGCCGGAGAGGCCACCGCGCTGGCGCAGCCGGTCGAAGCCCGCCTGCCGGCCGGTGACGATCTTGTGCACGTACGCCTGGTGGCCGGTGTCGAACAGGAGGCGGTCCCGGGGCGAGTCGAAGACCCGGTGCATGGCGAGTGTCAGCTCGACCACACCCAGGTTGGGTCCGACGTGCCCACCCGTGCGGGAGACCTTGGCGATCAGGAAGTCGCGGATCTCGGCGGCGAGGATGTCGAGCTCCTCGGCCGACATCCGCTTGACATCCTGCGGACCGCGGACGGTGGCCAGCAGCCGGCCGTGGGTGGCCGTGTCCTCTTCAACACTCATGACCCGAGAGTCTATCGGCCGTCCCACACTCCGCAGCCTGGCCCGAGATCAGCCCGCCGCCCCGGCCACCGGCACCGGTCTGAGTCGTCGCTCAGGGCTGCACCAGCAGCCGGCGCGGCGGGCGGCCGGTACGACGGCCCGGGACGGCCCGGCGGGCGTCCAGGAGCCCAGCACGGCGGCGGTACGGGCGCCGGTGACCGACGCGCAGCGCCCCCGGCAGGCCGTGCCAGGAGAGCCAGCCGAGCAGGGCAAGGCGTACGCCTCCCGGAACTGCCCCCGGCCGCCCTCGCTGGCCAGCTCGGCCGCCCCGGGGGACGGCAGCGCGGCTCAGGCCGCGGCAGGAGGAGCCCGACCAGCTCCACGTGCTGCGTCATCGGGAACAGGTCGAACCCGCGCAGCGCGGCCAGCCGCCAGCCCAGCTCGGTGAAGGTACGCACGTCCCGGGCGAACGCGGCCGGGTCACAGGCCACGTACGCGATTGCGCGCGGCCCGGCGGCGGCGATGCCCCGCACCACCTCGGCGCCGCGCCGGAGCGGGGCGGGTCGAGCACCACCACGTCGACCGGGCCGTGATCCGTCGGCGGGCCAGCGCGGTCTCGACCCGGGCCGCCACCACCTCGACCCGGGGCAGGTCGGCCAGGTTCTCCCGGGCCGCCGCCACGCCCTGCTCGGACGACTCGACCAGGGTGACCCTGCGTCCGGACCGACCCGGCCGGCCAGCGCGGCGGCGAAGAGCCCGGCGCCGCCGTAGAGGTCCCAGGCCGACTCGCCGGACCGCGGCTCCAGCAGCTCCAGCACCGCCGCGACCAGGGTGTCCGCCGCGGCCGGGTGGACCTGCCAGAAACCGGACGCGGGCAGCTCCCACTCCCGGCCGACGGCCACCTCGCGGACCGTCGGCGGGCCGCTCACCGGCGTCGGTACGCCGTCGACGACCGCGGAGACCGTCACGTCACCTCCGGTGGAGGCCACCGTCTCGACCGCCTCGGCGTCCGGCCAGCGGGCGCCGCTCGGGGTGAGCACCGGCAGCTCCTGGATCGCCGGGTGGGCGATCAGGCAGCGGTCGATCGGCACCACCTCGTGCGAGCGGTGCTTGAGCAGGCCGGCCCGGCCGGCGGCGTCGACGGCGTACCGGACCCGGGAGCGCCAGCCGAGCGGGCCGCCGGGCAGCGGCGCGACCCGCACGGCCAGTTGGTCGATCTCCTCGTCGGTGAGTCCGCCGAGGCGGGTGAGCTGCTCCCGCACCACGGCCGTCTTCCAGTCCAGCTGCGCGGGCGGCGTGACGTGCTGCAGGTCGCAGCCGCCGCAGCGCCCCGGCCGCGCGTACGGGCAGGACGGCTCGACCCGCTCCGGGGCAGCCTCCAGCACGGTGACCGCGTCCGCCCGGACGAACCCCCGGTGCACCTCGGTGACCTCGACCACGACCCGCTCGCCGGGCAGCGCGTGCCGGACGAAGACCACCTGGCCGTCGACCCGGGCCACGCAGTGTCCGCCGGGGGCGACCGCACCGACGGTCAGCTCCACCCGCTCGGCCTCCTCCAGGCCGGTCCGCTCGCCGGCCGGGGACGCCGTCACGGTCGCTCCCCCGACTCGACGCCGCTCTCGACGGGCGGTGCGGCGACGACCGGCGGGGACGGCGGGGGGGGAAGCGTGCTGCGCGGCGCCACCCGCGGCCCGCGCGCCGGTCCACGGCTGAGCGTGGCGTCGAGCCGGTCCAGGTCCTTGCCGGAGGTCGAGGCGAGCTGCCAGGGCACGCTGGTCACCATCACCCCCGGCTCGAACAGCAGCCGACTCTTGAGCCGCAACGCGCTCTGGTTGTGCAACAGGTTCTCCCACCAGCGACCGACGACGTACTCGGGAATGAAGACGGTGACCACGTCCCGGGGCGACTCCCGGCGGGTGGAGGCCACGAAGTTGAGGATCGGCCGGGTGATCTCCCGGTACGGGGAGTCGACCACGGTCAGCGGCACCGGCACGTCGCGTCGCTCCCACTCCTCCTGGAGGTCCCGGGTGTCCTTCTCGTCCACGTTCACGGTGACCGCGGTGATGGTGTCCGGCCGGGTCGCCCGAGCGTAGGCGATCGCCCGCAGGGTCGGCTGGTGCAGCTTGCTGACCAGCACGATCGCGTGGTTGCGGGCGGGCAGCACGGCCCGGCCCTCGCCCGGCTCCAGCTCGGCCGCGATCCGGTCGTAGTGCCGGCGGATGGCCAGCATCAGCAGGTAGATCACCGCCATCGCGGCGATCGCGATCCAGGCGCCGAGCAGGAACTTGGTGATCAGGACGATGATCAGCACGAGGCCGGTCAGGATCATGCCGAAGGTGTTGATCGCCCGGGAGCGCAGCATCCGGTGCCGCGCCTCCGGGTCACGCTCGGTACGCAGGTGCCGGTTCCAGTGCCGGATCATGCCGGCCTGGGAGAGCGTGAAGGAGACGAACACCCCGACGATGTAGAGCTGGATCAGCCGGGTCACCTCGGCCTGGAAGCCGACGATCAGCACGATCGCGAAAGCGGCCAGGAAGAGGATGCCGTTGGAGAAGGCGAGCCGGTCCCCCCGGGTGTGCAACTGCCGGGGCAGGTAGCGGTCCTGGGCCAGGATCGAGCCGAGCACCGGGAAGCCGTTGAACGCGGTGTTGGCGGCCAGGAAGAGGATTAGGGCGGTCATCCCGGCCACCACGAAGAGCAGGATCGAGCCGGAGCCGAAGACCGTCTCGCCGAGCTGGGTGGTGACGGTCTTCTGCACGTACCCGTCCGGACCGGAGACGATCTGGGAGGGATCCTCGACGAACTGCATTCGGGTCAGCCGGGCCAGCCAGATGATGCCGACCAGCATGCTCACCGCGATGGTGCCGAGCAGCAGCAGCGTGGTGGCGGCGTTGCGACTCTTCGGCGCCTTGAACGCCGGCACCCCGTTGGAGATCGCCTCCACACCGGTGAGCGCCGCGCAGCCGGAGGAGAAGGTCCGCAGCAGCAGGAAGACCAACGCGAACCCGGTGACGCTGTGCTCGGCCTGGATGACCAGGTCGGCGCTGGGCGCGCGCAGGTCGTCGCCGAGCACGAAGACCCGGAACAGGCCGGTGAGGATCATCCCGACCATCACGATGATGAAGCCGTAGGTGGGGATGGCGAAGGCGGTGCCGGACTCGCGCAGGCCGCGCAGGTTGATGGCGGTGAGGATCACCACCGCGACGACCGCGATCAGCACCTTGTGGGTGGCCACGAAGGGCACCACCGAGCCCAGGTTGGCCACCCCGGAGGAGACCGACACGGCCACGGTCAGCACGTAGTCGACCAGCAGGGCGCTGGCCACCGCCACCCCGGCCCGGGGGCCCAGGTTGACCGTGGCCACCTCGTAGTCACCGCCGCCGGAGGGGTAGGCGTGCACGTTCTGCCGGTAGCTGGCCACCACGGTGAGCATCACCACGACCACCGCGAGGGCGATCCACGGCGAGAAGAAGAATGCGGACGCACCCGCGATGGAGAGCGTCAGCAGGATCTCGTCGGGCGCGTACGCGACGCTGGAGAGCGCGTCGGAGGCGAAGACGGGCAGCGCGATGCGCTTCGGCAGGAGGGTGTGCTGCAGCCGGTCGGACCGGAACGGTCGACCGAGCAGGAGCCGCTTCAGCAGCGAGGTGGGAAGGGCCACAAGCGCTAAGGGTACGACCACTCCGTCTGAGCCGGTGGGGTGGTCGATCACCGGGGTCCGGGGCGACGGGGTACCGTCGGTCCCCGCCGGTGCGCGGAACGTGGCAGGCTCGCAGACGGCAGGCCCACCCGGGGCGCACCTTTGGAGGGACAGCGTGCATGTCGTGATCATGGGATGCGGCCGGGTCGGTCGACCCTCGCCCACAGCCTGGAGTCCCGGGGGCACTCGGTGGCGGTCATCGACCAGGACGCCGACGCGTTCCGGCGGCTCAGCCCCGACTTCGCCGGCATCACGGTCACCGGAGCGGGCTTCGACGGCGAGGTGTTGCGGCAGGCGGGCATCGAGCGGGCGGACGCCTTCGCGGCGGTCTCCAGCGGCGACAACTCCAACATCATCTCGGCCCGGCTGGCCCGGGAGACGTTCGGGGTGTCCCGGGTCGCCGCCCGCATCTACGACCAGCGCCGGGCGCAGGTCTACGAGCGGCTCGGCATCCCCACCGTGGCGACCGTCCGGTGGACCGCCGACCGGATGCTGCGACACCTGGTCCCCGAGGGCAACGTCGAGATCTTCCGGGACCCGACCAGCACGGTCTCGATCGTCGAGGTGCCGGTGCACAAGGACTGGATCGGCCGGCCGCTGCGCGCGCTGGAGGAGTCGGCGGGGGCCCGGGTGGCATACCTGATCCGCTTCGGCATCGGCACGCTGCCCACCGCTTCCACCGTCGTGCAGGAGGGCGACCAGATCTTCATGCTGGTCAGCGACGACATCTCGGGCACGGTCACGTCGGTGGCGGCGGCGTCGCCGGAAGGAGGGCACTGAGCATGCGGATCGCCATCGCCGGCGCCGGCAACGTGGGCCGCTCGATCGCCCAGGAGCTGATCGACAACGGCCACCAGGTGATGCTGATCGAGCGGCAGCCGAAGATGCTCCGGCCCGACCGGGTGCCGGCCGCGGAATGGGTGCTGGCTGACGCCTGCGAGCTGGCCAGCCTCGAGGAGGCCAACATCGCCGGCTGCGACGTGGTGGTCGCGGCGACCGGCGACGACAAGGTCAACCTGGTGGTGTCGCTGCTGGCCAAGACCGAGTTCGCGGTGCCGCGGGTGGTCGCCCGGGTCAACCGGGCCGAGAACGAGTGGCTCTTCACCGAGCAGTGGGGGGTGGACGTCGCGGTGAGCAAGCCGCGGGTGATGGCCGCCCTGGTCGAGGAGGCGGTCACGGTCGGCGACCTGGTCCGCCTGATGACCTTCCGGCAGGGTGAGGCCAACCTCGTCGAGATCACCCTCCCGCCGACCGCGCCGTACGTCGGTCAGCCGATCCACGCGGTGCCGCTGCCCCGCGACTCGGCGCTGGTGGCGATCCTGCGCGGCAAGCGGGTGCTGGTGCCCAGCCCGGACGACCCGATCGAGGCCGGCGACGAGCTGATCTTCGTCTGCACGGCCGAGGTGGAGGACCAGGTCCGCGCCGTCATCCTCGGGCCGGACAGCGTCGAGCGGACCCGCGGCGCCAGCTGAGAGCCTCCGAGGACGGCCGCGCCGGACCGGCGGGGCCACGGGCCGCTCAGGCCCCCGGGACCGGCTCCGGCTCGTTCTCCCGGGTCACCCGGCGGACCGTCCAGACCGTGATCAGCAGCAGCAGCGCGTACGGCGGGTAGCCGAGCGCGAGCCGGGCCACGCCGAGCGCGGTGTCCTGGTGGGCCAGGTAGAGCCCGGCCTGCACGCCCACCTTGGCCAGCCACACCACGCCCCAGAGCACGGTCAGCGAGGTGAACGTCTTCACCATCCGCGGGTCGTCACGCCACTCCGAGCGCCCCTTGGCGACCAGCACCGACCAGATCCAGCCCACCAGGGGCTGGCGGACCGCCGCCGAGACGAGCAGGGCCACCCCGTATCCGATGCCGTAGAGGATGCCCGGGAGGTAGAAGTCCCGCTCGTCGCCGGTGCGCCAGGCAATAGCCGCGCCGATCGCGACGCCGAACAGCCCGTTGACCGCATGGCGCACCGGCCGGCGCTGGGCCAGCCGCAGGGCGGCGATCAGCAGCGCCACCGTCACCGACGCGATCACCGCGGGACGCAGCTCGCCGACGATGTTGGCGGTCACGAAGACCACCACCGGGATGCTCGACTCGACCAGCCCCCGCCAGCCGCCGAGCTGTTCGGCCATCTGCTCGGCGATGCTCGGCAGGCGCTCCTCGTCCTCCGGGCCGATCTCGGGCTGCGCCGCCCGATGCTGTCCGGTCGTCACTTCGGCGACTCCAGCTCGTAGTACGGGTTGTAGATGACCTTGCGGTCGTCCCGTACGGCCACCCGCCCCCGTGCGGTCAGGTGCCGTCCCGGCTCGATCCCGGCGATGTGCCGCCGGCCCAGCCAGACCAGGGTCACCACGTCACTGCCGTCATAGAGGTCGGCCTCCAGCGTCGGCAGGTTGGTGCGCGGCGTGTAGACCACCGTGCGCAGCCGACCGGCGACCGACACCACCTGACCCCGGTGGCACTGCTGGGCCGGCATCCCGCCGGACTCGGCGCTCTCCCGGCGCAGCTCCTGCGCCTCGATCTCGGCCTCGCTAGCGGTGAGCCGCTGCAGGATGCGCCGCAGCGACACCCGACCCTCGTCGGTCGTCATGACCTCCGCGTCACCCTCTCCACGCTGGCCGACCCGCGCCGGCACCGCCCCGGTCCCGCATCGCCGGAACCGTGCCGCCAGCGTACGCCGACAGGACCGGTACCGGCGGGGCCGCCGGTCGACTCAGGCTTCGCGGGGTCCCGGGGCGGTACTACGGGCGCCGTCGGTCGTCGCGGCGGCCTCCGCCTCGGCCTGCTCGGCGACCTCGCGGGGCAGGCGCAGCGGCAATGGCTCCCGCACCGGCTTCGCCTCGTGGCCCCGGTCGACCACCAGGCCGTCCAGGCAGATGGCGAGCGGGCCGGCCGCGGCCGGGTCGGTCGCCGCCGCGCCCTGGTAGACGCCCCGGACCATCCAGCGCGGCCCGTCGATGCCGACGAAGCGCAGGTCGGTCAGGCCGTCCGGGGTGCGCACCCGGGCGTGCAGCTCCGGGCCGTACTCGCCCTCGTCCTCCTGGGCGGCCGTGCCGTCACTCAACAGCGACTGGCGGATCTCCTCGCGCACCTCGTCCCAGATGCCCTCGGAGCGGGGCGCGGCGAAGACGCCGAGCTGCAACGCATTGTCGCCGTGCACCAGCACCACCTGCTGGATCACGCCCTGGGGGTCGGCCTGCACCCGGACCTCGACCTCGGGGACCGCGGGGATGTGCAGGCTGCCCAGATCGAGCCGCTCCACCCCCTCCGGCGCCTCCGAGACGTCGTACGGGCCGCGCGACGGGGTCGACTCCTCGGCGTCGTACCCGTCGAGCACCTCGGTGGCCTGGTCACGGCCGTGCCGCCCGCCACCTGCCCGCTTTCGGGAGAAGATCACTGCGCCCACCCTCCGCTTTTCGCACTCACCCTGCCACCTCTTCCGTCTGCCCGCCCGCCAGATCCGGCGCAGCCGGCCGGCCGTCGGTTCCCTCCGGGGCTGCCGGCGCCGGGATGAGCCCGGCGTGCCCGCCGGTCGACCCGTGGCCGCCGCGCCGCGCCGGACCCGGGCAGCTCCGGCACCGGCCGGAAATCGGCCCGCTCCACCCGCTGGACAACGAGCTGCGCGATCCGATCGCCACGGGAGATCTTCGCCGGTGCCACCCGATCATGGTTGATCAGGTTGACCAGGATCTCACCCCGGTAGCCGGCGTCGACCGTACCGGGCGCGTTGAGCACCGTCACGCCGAGCCTGGCCGCCAGACCGGACCGGGGATGCACCAGGCCCACGTACCCCTCGGGCAGTGCGATCGCCACCCCGGTCGGAACCAGGGCCCGACCGCCGGGGGGGCAGTTCCACGTCACGCCGAGCCTGGCCGCCAGACCGGACCGGGGATGCACCAGGCCCACGTACCCCTCGGGCAGTGCGATCGCCACCCCGGTCGGAACCAGGGCCCG
>JAEVHO010000091.1 GCA_016802835.1 Micromonospora sp. ATA32
GCGCGCGGGGGGCGGGGGGGTGACCCGCCGGGGTGACCGCCAGCGGGGAGATCCGGGACGCGCCGGAGCGAGGCCCGCGCCGCCAGCGCCGCGCCGGCCGGAACGCCGAGCGCGACCACCAGGACGTCCAGCACTCCCAGCGACATGTCATTGGTGAAGAACCGCATGCCGGTGAACGGGATCGCGGCCAGCTGGCTGCGCAACGCGAAGAACAGCACGAAGCCGAGGGCGGTGCCGGCGACGGCCGCCGCAGCCGCCTCGACCGCCGCGATCAGCGAGATCTGTTTCGGTGTCGCGCCGACCAGGCGCATCGCGGCGAACCGCTGCTCCCGGCGGGCGGCGCTGATCCGGGTGGCGGTGCCAATGAAGATCAGCACCGGAAACAGCAGCCCACCGGCTATCACGCCCAGGATCAGGTCCACCACCGTCTCGGGGAGTGCCGGAGTGTTGTCGCCGACGCTGGAGATCTGCCGTGCCTGAGGCAGCTTCGCGACCGTGTCGGGGGTTCCGCCGACGATGACGAGCAGGGTGTCCGGCGATGCCAGCGCCGCCCGACCGATCGTGCCGAGGTCCTGTCCGCGGTAGCGGTTGGCGAGCTGGTCGGCCGGGTTGGCGGCCAGCAGCTTCTGCAACGACGGCGAGGCGTAGTACTCGCCCGGCCCCGGCGTCTTCGGAATGCCGATCGGGGTGGGTGCATGCGGTCCGGTCGCGGCGACGTCGATGCGGATGATCTGGGTGCCGTGGAAGTAGTCCTGCCGCGTTGACCACCACAGCGGGTCGGCGTGGCCGCCCGACGTCTGCATGGGGTACATCGAGGCGTACCGGGTGAGCTGGGTGTTGACGGCGTTGACCCCGGCGAGGGTGGCCAGCAGCAGCCCGGCGCCGATCGCGACGGCGGCGGCGATGATGACGAGGCGGGTGAGCGCCTCCCGGCCGCCGGCCACGGCGAGGCGTAGCCCGAAGCCGATCATGACGCGATCCTCTCCGGCGCGTTCACGCGTCCGTCGCGGACGATGACCTCGCGATCGGCGTACGCGGCGACCCGTGGCTCGTGGGTGACCAGGATGACGGTGGTGCCCTGCTCGCGGGCCGCGGCGACCAACAGGTTCATCACCTGCTCGCCGGTGAGCGAGTCGAGCGCCCCGGTCGGCTCGTCGGCGAAGAGGACCTCCGGCTCGGCGACCAGGCCGCGGGCGAGGGCCACGCGCTGGGCCTGCCCCCCGGACAGTTCCCCCCGAGCGTCGCTGCTCCATGCCGTCCAGGCCGAGCCGCTCGAACCAGCCGTACGCCTTGCGCAGCGCCTCGGTCCGGCGGACCCCGCTGAGCAGCAGGGGCAGGGCGACGTTCTCCGCCGCGGTGAGCTCGGGGACGAGCTGGCCGAACTGGAAGACGAACCCGAAGCGGTCCCGGCGCAGGCTGCTGCGCTGGGTCTCGGTCATGGCGTCGACCCGGCGGCCGTCGAACAGGATCTCGCCGGAGTCGGGCACCAGGATGCCGGCCAGGCAGTGCAGCAGCGTCGACTTACCCGAGCCGCTGGGGCCCATGATGGCGAGGACCTCGCCCGAGTCCACAGCGATGGTCGCGCCCCGCAGCGCGGGGGTCTCGCCGAACGAGAACGTCACGTTCCGCGCTTCGATCACGATGGTCATGGCCGCACCGCCTTCTTGAGGGCGTCCAGCCGGGCGCCGGTCATCTCGATCCACCGGAGGTCCGCCTCCAGGTGGTACAGGCCGTGATCGGCGAGCAGCGCGTCGACGAGGCCGCCGGTGCGCTTGATCTCGGTGAGCTCGCGCATCCGCTGCAGGTGAGCGGTGCGCTGCGTGTCGAGGTATTCGCCGGCGGGGCGGTCCAGCATCAGCGCGAGCACGACCTTGGCGAAGAGCACGGTCTGCAGATGCGGCTCCGGCTCGACCGGCTCGGTCAGCCAGTGGTCGACCTCGGTCGCGCCCAGCTCGGTGATGATGTAGCGCTTCCGGTCGGGTCCGTCGCCGGGGCCTACCTCGCTGATAACCACCTTGCCGTCGCGGGCCAGGCGGCTGAGTGTCGAATAGACCTGGCCGAACGGCAGCGGCTTACCACGGCCGAAGTACCCGTCGTATTCGCGCTTCAGGTCGTAACCGTGGCTGGGCTCCCGTTCGAGCAGGCCGAGGAGGGTGAGGGGTACGCTCATGCCAAGCAGACTACACTGAAGGTATACGTTCCGTATATATCCTCGGAGTATTCATTGTCGCCCGCTGCCGAACCACGCCACCGCCATGACCGGCGGCGGAGCCTCCGCAGGCGCTGGGTGAGTGACGAACTGGGTGACTACGGGTACGGACGGAGCCGGACGTACACGGACAACGACGGATCGTTTCCGCTGCTCACGATGAATGTCGAACCAGGTCTATGGGCCGTGGTCATTCCTTCGGGACGAAGAAGTCGATACCCGCAGTCGTCCGCAGTGCGCGAGAATCACCCGCGTGTCTGCTGAGGCTTCACCACGCCACCTATGGCCACCGGCTCACAACCCGCACGCTATTGCGGTCTCTGAGTGAGCGTCCGGGAACTTCGGTCACCAGTTGCCGGTGCGGGCGAGTCGGCGTGACATTTGCCCGGCCGCAGCGTCCTGCAGTGGGACAAGGACGACTGCGCCTTGTCATGATCATGACGATGTAGATCATGGCCTCGTGGTGGCCGGGCTTGGTCTCATAGTCGCGTACCAAGCGGCGATGCTTGCTGATCCAGGCGAACGTTCTCTCCACCACCCACCGGCGGGGCAGGACGACGAAGCCCGGCTCGGTGCGTTTGACGATCTGGACAGTCAGGTGCAGGACGTTGCGGGCCCAGACGAGCAGCCGTCCGGCGTATCCGGCATCGGCCCAGACCAGGGTGATGGTGGTGAAGCGTTCGCGGAGTCCGGCCAGTAGTCGGTGGGCGGCGTCGCGGTCTTGCAGTCCGGCCATCGTGACGATCACGGCCAGCAGCAGGCCGCCGGTGTCCACGGCGAGGTGCCGTTTCGTTCCGTTGATCTTCTTGCCGGCGTCGTATCCTCGGCTGGCTCGGGGGCACGGCGTCCGCGCCGCGTACCGACTGGGAGTCGATGATCGCGGCGGTCGGTTGCGGGTCGCGGCCCTCATACACGCGGACCAGGTCGCGTAGCGCGTCATGGATGGCCTGCCACACGCCGGCCTTGGCCCAGGCGCGGAACCGGTCGTAGACGGTAGTCGGTGGCGGGAACCCGACCGGTAGTTGCCGCCACGCGATCCCGCCCCGCACCAGGTAGAAGATCGCGTCCAGGACGAGGCGGCGGGGATGTTTCTCCGGCCGCCCGCCCCGCCCGGCGGTGTTGTCCGGCGCGGGCAGCAACGGCTCGATGATCGCCCACTGGGCGTCGGTCAGCGAGGAGGACGGGTAGAACCCGCAGGTCGGCGGCGCTGACACGCCTGCCGGATGGGCTGGGCACGACGAGCAAACACACGCAGGCGACAATGACACAGCGAGCTCCTGGTGAACGGTTGGCCTAGACAACCGCCGATCTACCAGGAGCTCGCTTCATATCGATCCCCTACACGCCGTGCTTCATCGCCTTGTGACCACGCGCCCTACCGAGTTCCCGGACGCTCACTGAGGCGCAGTGGTGGCTGTGGACCCTCGGTCTGTGTGCACGGCGGGTTGCAGATGGCCGGGATCCAGACCGGCAGGTCGGCGCTCGTCAGTTCGTAGTTGCGCTTCGTCAACTTGCGTACGCCGCTGACATGCAGCAGAGGGCGACTGTGGACGCCACCCGCAGCTCGCAGAGCGCTAGGTGAAGCGCGAAGGCGGTTCGTGGTGGCGGTGCCAGGGTTGATCGAGGCCCGCGACATCCTCATCCACTTCGACAGGTACGCGTTGGGCGACGGCAACCAGCAGCGCCGGCTACGAAGCCAATCAGATGTTGACGCGGCGGAAGCAGCACGGCAGTTCTGGGGCGGAGGGTACGACCCTGCGACTGGAGAGTTCGTGGTCGGACCGCACCACATCCACATCCAGCGTGCGTATGCGGAGGCTCGCGCACTGTTCGGTGCGATCTACAACGCTGCTCAAGCCCTGGACGAAGTGCGGAGGGCGGCACTTTCCGAAGAGGCAGGTGGGTGACTCCATCGAAAATCAGTCCTGAGCCCGTTACGCCGCTCCTTGGATGGGGTTGAGGGTGACGGTGTAGCCGAGCTGGTTGAGGGCTCGGATGGCTCGGTGCCGGGCGCGGTCGGGGTCGCGGCGGATGTGGTGGTCGCCGCCGAGGTCGTGATACTCGGTGTTCGCGGACAGCACGTGCCACACGGCGGTGATGATCGTGTGTTCGACTTCGACGAGGGCTTTGAGTCTGCCGATACGGCCGGCCAGGCGTCGGTAGCGGGCGCCGATGAAGGTCGTGTCCTTGGTTCTGGCGGCGGCCATCGCCGCGGTGCCGAGGGCGCCGGTGAGCCATCGGTTGCCGTGACGGGTGTGGCCGGGTTTCTTACGGCCGGCGGATTCGTTCATACCCGGGCAGACGACGGCCCAGGAGGCCAGGTGTCCGGCGGTGGGGAAGCGGGACATGTCACCGCCGGTCTCCGCGATGATGATCTCCGCTACCCCGAGGCCGATGCCGGGAACGCCGTCGAGCAGCTTCAACTGGTCACGAAACGGTGCCATGGCCTCGCTGATGCGCACGGAGAGTTCCTCGATGGTGGCGGTAATCTGGTCGATGCGTTGCAGGTGCAGCCGGCACAGGAACGCGTGGTGCTCACCGAAGTTGCCGATCAGCGCCTCGATCAGATCGGGGATACGCCGGCGCATCCGGGCCTTCGCCATCTCGGCGAGCACCACCGGGTCACGCTCGCCGTTGATGAGGGCTTGGAGCATGAGCCGGCCCGAGACGCCGAGGATGTCCGTGGCCACCGAGGACAGCTTGATGCCAGCATCCTCAAGTTCCTTCTCTAACCGCTTGGCCCCGCGGGAACGCTCAGCCAGCAGGGTGGTGCGGTATCGGGTGAGGTCGCGCAGTTGGCCGATCGGGTCCGGGGGTACGAACGAGGCGCGCAGCAGGCCGCACTCGGCCAACTGCGCCAGCCAGACGGCGTCGGCGACGTCGGTCTTGCGGCCGGGCAGGTTCTTGGCGTGCGCGGCGTTGACCAGGATCACGTTGAGGACGTCTTCGAGCAGGTAGAACGGTGGTCGCTAATAGTCGCCCGTGGCCTCCATGACCACGATGGACACCCGCTCGGCCACCAGCCAGTCCCGCAGCTGCAGCAATGAGTTGGTGGTCGTGTCGAAGGTACGTACCTCGCTCTGCCGGGCATTCCAACGGCTTGGGTGCGAAGTGCGTACACACGCCTTCAGGTCACGCTTGCCGATATCGAGCGCGGCAGCACGCTCGTGCAGCACATCCACAGCGATGCGCTCCATCCCGGTCGGCGGGCAGGGTGGGTGCCCGACCAGGGGGACCACGAAGAGATCAAGAGTCTCCATCACGTGCTCGGGCAACAATCCACCGCTTCTGCGGCAAGCGGTCCCACCGCCATCCTGAACTCACGGGCTCAAAGCACCACAGACTGTTCGGCGTCGAACCGGAACGGACACCCGCGATTTACCTCCACCACGGCGGGCACCAGCCCGGCGCGGTTCCTGACTCGAAAATCGGTGAGTGAGTGGGCAGGCGGTAGCGCCCGGCGCAGTGAAGTGGAGCCGGGCTTTGGCGTTGTTGGTCTCAGGCTGCGGTGGATAGGTCCGGGCTGGGGTGGAGGGCGACCTTCTGGCCGGTGAGGTGTTTGAGGTTCCCCCGTTAGCGTGGAGGCCGGACGAGACGAGGGTTTGGGTGCCGTCGGTGTTTTCGGTGAAGTAGGGGGCGCCTGAGTCCCAGAGGCAGGCGCTGGTGTTGCTCGCCGGCGCGTAGCCGACCACCATCACGGAGGTGCCGGCGATCCTGTGATTCTGAACTGCTGCCCTCACGACGCTCACCAATGGAGGTCATCGTGGCAATACCGGTTGACGCAGGCCGTCCAGGTGACATCTGGAGACTTCACGCCGACGACCGGCCTGTGCGGGTAAAGAAGCGACGCAAGCACATGGTGGTGTTCCAGTCGGACGCCGAACCAGCACGATCGGGCCACGGGATCGACTCGGGGGACTGGGGCCACACTCTGCAGCGCTTTCGTGAGGACCTGGAAACGCTTCACGCCGGTGATCAGGCGCATGTCTTCGTCCCCGAGACCGAGGTCTACATCCTCGAGATCGCGAAGAACGAATACAAGGCCTCTAGAAAGGGCTGGCTTGCCTGGAGGACCGGGCAGCCACCCACATCGGAGTTCGCGGACTACGGCCTGTTCTTCGATCCTGCATCGGAGTGGAACCTCGACGGTGAACTCGTCTACCGACCCTTTCGCATGTTGGGCGACGGCGCGCAGGTAGCTGATTCCCGGGGTCGGCAATGGATCTTCACCGCGCCCTTCTCGTTCACCGGGGAGGACGGCCAGCGCGGAACGCCCGCCTGGCCGCTGGTTGTGGCGGGCGACGACGAACGGACCAAGACCCTGAACGGCAGCAGTGACAACGACCAGAGGGCTGAATGGAGCGTGCGCTCGGGCGTGGGTTCAGACGTCTTCGATCTTGAGTGGCCCACCTGGTAGGCAACCGCACAACGACGCGCCCCGCGACGCTACCGTGCCCCGGGACCCCCAGCACAGCGACAGCGGTCGCCGTGCTGGGGGTGGGACTACACAACTCCTCTGGCAAACCCCGGCAGGGCGTAGCCGTTGCCGCAGGACAGCGCGACCACGTGCCGCGTTGCGACACCGGACGGCTTCCCTGGTGGTCGGCCTGCCGGCACCCCGAACTCAGCCCGCGCGAGTGGGAGATCGCCGGCCTCGCCGCCCGGGGGGGGTGCACAACTTCGACATCGCGACCGCCTGGTCATCTCGGTGCGGCGGTCGAGAACCAACTCCAACGCGTCTACGAGAAGCTCGGCGTCGCCGGCAGGCACCAACTGGCCGCCCGACACACTCCCTGCCTGAGCCGCGGCGGGGAGATGATGCCAAGGTCGGTTCGGCGAACTCCGGTAGCGGCGATCAAGGTTCGGGATCGCCGCTGCCGGATAGCCGGGCAAACATGGCGACGGTCTGCGCCGGGCGGTCCCCGTGGCCTACTCCCGGCGTCCGCGCGGCGAATGTGCGGCATCGAGCCCGGTCAGCCGAGGGCCACTGGGGGAACGCCGAGACTCGCGGCGATGGCGCCGGCAACGGTCTCGCGATCGGAGCCGGGTGGTCCGAGAACAGCCAGGCGCATCGGCGCAGCCTGTCGCTGCAGCGGCGGACGGCAAGAGGGCGTCGGGTCCTTGGTCAGTGACCGCTTCGGCGGATCCGAAGGCGTTAACCCTTGTGCACCCAGGCACGAGCACTTCTACCTCGTCACCAGCGTCCGCTGGAGCGGTCGCCATGTTGACGTCCACCACTACCGTCTCTTGCAAGCGTGAACTCGTTGCGACCGGAGGCACTCCTGCACGTCGGCTGGTGAAACAGCTCGGAAGAGCTGCCCGCGGGAAGGAGAAGGGCTGTGTCAGAGACGGCTGACTTCTTGCCACGCACTCTGTGCCGCGACAGCGGGTTGTCGACGAGCACATGTTCCGCCTCGACCACCCCTGGGGAACTCCTCGCAGCACCTTCCGCCTGCAGCTGTTCAAAGCAAAGGAGCGCCGACCGGTCGCGGTAGTCACCCAGGTGATTGACGAAGGCGAGTTGGTGATCAACGGTGCCGAAAGCTGCGCCGAGGCCGTGTGGCACGCCTACGTGCCCGACGAGGCTGAGCCGCCGATCTGGGTCCAGCGGTTGCTCACTCGCTATGACGACGACGGCTTCAAACTTGTCCTCTTCGATGTAGTCGGCGGCCAGCGGCTACAGGCGCCGCGGTGGCGTGCGCTCAGCGACTCCGACGTCGATTTATTGGTCGGCCAGAGCGTCGATCGGGAACGCGGGATCGGCTATGACCCATGGCCGATGAAGCAGGTCGAAGACACCCGTCGGTACGCCGCAGCCCGCGTTGCCGACTTGCCCCGCCCGCAGCCGTACCGCGCGGCCTGCATGTCGCCGGGTACACCCGGGCGCCTACTCGCCGGTGAGGGCGTGCCGAGCCGTGATGGCCGAGACTGCTGCTGGTATCACGGGGGTGACTGGCACCGGGTGTCGGCTATCGCGATCCGACTGGCTCTTAGCGTTCAGTCCGCCGGCGTCCCGTTCCAGGAAATACCCGCCCACGTCCCACGGCGCGCGATGGAGAGGCTGCACCTGAGTGGCTGGGAACGCAAAGCCCTGGATTCTTTGTTGCACGACCCCGTGAAGGTTACCGATGAACGGCGAGACCGGATCCTGATATTCATCAACGGCCAGCACCGGGTGCAGGCGATGCTGGATGCAGGGGTTCAGTGGACCCTGGTAGAGCGCTACTAGCAGGTGCCGCGCTCGGCTTGGAGGCGGTGAACCATTACGAGTCGAAAGTCATCAACACCTGTGCGCAGGCGGCCCAGGTGATCAAGGACGTCGGGGCGGGCAACGTGGTGGTCCATCTCGACGTCTATCACGCCAACATCGAGGAGAACTCGATCGCCCAGGTGTCGCCGACTGCGGCGACCACCTGGGGTACGTCCACGTGGGCGAGTCGCACCGGGGCTACCTGGGCACGGGGTCGCCGACCTCGACGGGCTCTTCCAGGCCCTGCGGCAGGCTGGTTACAGCGGCACCGTGACGTTCCAGGTCAAACAGCGCGCCGGGGATGATGAGGACTAGGCTGACGTGGCTGCCGAAGATCTCGGCGACGGCGCCCGTGAAGTGGACCACGTAACCGACCACGCCCAACGCCGCCAGAAACCGGGGAACCAGGCGGGTCCGCAGGGCGCACAGGAAGAACGCTCCGAACGCGAGCCCCGCCTGGCCAATCTGGTACGCCATTGTTCCCTTCCAGCGGCACGGCAGGTACGCGAGCGGGGCTTGCCTCGCGGACGGTAGTGAATCACCGCGCTGCGACATTTCCACGGCCGCTGCCGATCCTGACCGCTTCGCGCGGCAAGCGATCAGCGACATGAGCGTGACGGCCGCGCAAATGCCGATCCGGCGGGCGGCAAGCCGACCGGGATGCTCTCTCCGCTCTCGCCGGACCGGAGGAGGCTGGCGCGAGGTTCCGTTCGCATCGCGGAGCAGCCCGGCGAGGCGCCGCAAGAATCCGTGATGTCGGTGCCTGGACGCCGCGGGCGCGCATCAAAAACCATTTTGTCATCTATTCACTGTCGAAATCAGGCTCACTAGCCTGCCTTGCAGGCAGGGCAGACGCCCTGCATGACTAGGAGGACGTGACTGATGAGCAGTTCCGACAACGGGTTGCACGTCGACCGGCGGTCCTTGTTGGCCGGTGTCGCTGGCTTCCTCGGGGTGGCGGCACTGCCCGCTACCGCCGTGCAGGCGGCACCGACGGAGGTCGTGCCGATGCGGCCGTACCCGTCGAACTGGCCCGACCCGGAGCCTTACGGGCTCGCGGACAACCGGCTGGATCTGTGGCCGCGTGAGGACAACTCCTTCATCCTCCCGCTCGAGCTACGTCCCCGGGACGAGGAGCGCGGCCAGGTCTGGATGCGGGATACCTACGTCAACTGCTTCGTCGTCGACGGTCGTCCGATCTACGTCGCCACGGGCACCACCCGGGTGCCGGGGCTCGACGCGGCCGGCCCGTGGAACGACGGCATCTTCGTGTGGGTGTCTCCGTCCCTGCAGGGACCGTGGAGGTTGGTCGACACCACCGGCATCCGGCCCGACGCCGAGCGAGGCAAGGTGTGGTCACCCGAGTTCGTCGGCGAGAACCGGCCGGGATGCACGGTCGTCGCTCCCTGGCAGGAGTACTGGCACGACGACCAGTTCGGCAAGCGCGGCCAGGCCTGGGCGCCGGAGGTGCACTACTTCCGCGGCACGTGGTACATCGTCGCCTGTATGGGTGATCACTCCCGAAAGGTCGGTTCGTTCCTGCTCGTGAGTGAGGGCGGGGTCGAGGGCCCGTACCGGCTCATCGAGGGCAACCTCGAGAAGCCCTTCGGTGACTCCTTCATCGGGGGACCCAAGTTCATCCAGCCCGGTGCCTACCATCACATCGACGGCAGCCTCTACACGGAGGGCGACGACGCGTGGCTCGTGCTGCACAACGACCTGTACGCGAAGTTCCGGGATGACATGGAGGACATCATCCCGACTACGAACCTCCCGAAGTTCCAGCAGATGCCCTATTCACCCGAGCCGTATCTCGAAGGCGCGTACGTGTTCAAGTACGAGGGCAGTTACTACCTCCTCCAGGCTGCGTGGGACCGCACGTCGATCAATCCCGACGGCAGCACGCGGTACGCCTACGACCCGCCCGGCCCGGGCCGCACCCAGTATCAGTACGACGCGATCGTCGCGGTCTCGGACAATTTTGAGGGACCGTATTCGAAGCGGTGGACCGCGGGTGTCGGCGCCGGCCACAACAACTTCTTCGTGGATCGCAGCGGCCAACTGTGGGCGACGTTCTTCCGTAATCCCAACTTCGGCTACTGGTCCGACCCGTCGCGTATCGCCGACGCCGCCGTGCCCGGTGTCGTGCGTGTCGAATGGACCGGCCCGGCGGGCAGCCGCCTGTACGTCGAGCGCCGGAACCCGGGCCGGACGATAACCGCCTGACACATCGGTGCGGCGGCCGTTTCTCCTGCTCGGAGACCGGCCGTCGCACCGTGTTCACCCCTGGCCCGGCAACCGGGCGGTGAAAGTGACCCTGGGTGTCAAGATGCCCGGCCGGCCGGAGTCACGCCAAATTGGATTGTGCCGGATCATTGCCGGAACAATGTGGCCTTCCTAACCTCGGCAGCGCAAGCAAACGCCTGTTGGGAGGAATGGAATGTTACGTCGACTCTTGTCGGTAATCGCTGTGGCAGCGGGACTCGTGTCGGGTGCGACGCCATCGGCCGTGAGCGCGCAGGCCGGTGTTGTACCCGATACGACGCCCGACGGTTCCATGACCCGCGCACACGCCGCCGACGGTGTTCTCGGTGCCAACTTCAACCAGAATCTCGGGAGCCTCAACTACCGCGAACTGCAGGCCGCCCGGGCCACCTGGATTCGGGGATTCTTCACGATGCCGGACGCGGACCACGGCGACCCCGCGGACACGACCACGCTCCGTACCGTGCTGGACGCCGCGCGGCGCGGCTACGGCACTGCACTCAGCCTGAAGTTCCCCCTGGCCGAGACAGAGATGCCGGCGGCGGGCACCGAAGCGATGGCCGGCGAGCTGGCCCGCCTGGACAAGGTTCTGCCGGTCGTCATGGGACGGGTGGACCTCCTGGTGATCGGTAACGAGCCGTTCATCGAGAGCCGCCCGCAGGACCGCACCGACGTCCTGAACCACTTCTACGAGGCCGTGACCGAGCGGGTCATCGCCTATCGCCGGGCGCACTGCGCGCCGGCCTGCAAGACCCGGCTCTACATGGGCGCGCTCAACCGCCTCGACCTGCCGGACCGCCGCACACCGGCCGCTGAACGCTGGATGCGGTTCGTCCGGGAGACACCTGACATCCAGGGCGTCGACATCCATCCGCACGTGCCGAGCCGGGAAGCGGCCCAGCCGTTCCTCGACTACGTACTTCCTCGGCTGCGACCCAACCAGACGTTCCTGGCCACGGAGTTCTCCCTCGTCTGGTACTGGAAGGAGCACATGGGCGACCCGGTCTCGGCCGGCTTCGCCGAGCGCTACGGATTCCCCGCCGACGCGAAGGTCTGGCAGGTGATCCAGGCAGCCATCGCGCGCCCGTTCCCGCAGCAGCAATGGGACGACTTCCTGTCCAGCAGCCCCTGGTTGGAGAGCCAGAAGCACTACCTGCGCAACCAGATGGAAACGTTCCGGGCCACCGGGCGGTTGGCCATGGCCAGCTACGGCTTCAGACAGGACACTCTCATGGTGCAGAACTTCGGCCCGGACAAGGTGCCGTGGTTGCTCAACAGCGTGTTCGCGCCGTACACGGTGCAGTCGGCGGCCAACGGGCTGGCCGGGCGGGGCTACCCGTGGATCGACGACTTCCGCGACCTGCAGCTGGCTCCGGAACAGAGCCGGGGCGATGAGGAGGCAGTGCCCGGCATGTGAGCCCGCATCGTCGAGTCGGCGTCGCTCGGCGGCGAGGAAATCTCGAATGGGCCACCGCCGGAGAGACCAAGCCTTCACCACGTCGGCACGGCATGTTTCCGGCCGTTGCACGACGGTCGTGTCCGGCCAAGCCACACCACCGCACGGCGCAGCGGACCGATTCCGCCGATTCGTCGTGCCGTGGATCTCTGCAACGACAAGGGAGATGCGTAGATGACAGCTCTTTCCACCCTCCGGCCGCTCATCGGCACGGTCCTCGCGGTGCCGTTGCTCGTCACCGGCATCGCGTTCCCCCACGCGGTCTCCGCAGCGACCGCCTCGCCCCCGCCGGCGCCCGCCCATCAGGTCAGTACGTATGCGAATCCGGTGAGCAGAACGTGTCGACACCTTCCCCGATCCGACCAGATCCGCGGCAAGGACGCGCGTGGTATGCCTACGGCACCACCAACCCGATCTTCAACAGCAAGGGCGAGGCGGGCGAGCACATCCTGCCGATGCTGCGATCGACCGACATGGTCTCCTGGCAGTACGCGGGAGACGCGATCGCCGCCGGCGCGACCCCCACCTGGTGGCCCGCCGGGACGCGACCCTGGGCGCCGGACATCAGATATGTCGACGGCACCTACCACCTGACCTACAGCCTCTCTGGCGGCGGAGTCGCACTGTTGACCAGCGACCATCCCACCGGGCCGTGGACCGACCATGGCCTGCTCGTCCCGGCGAACAACAGTGGCTGCCCCACGGGCAGCATCGACCAGGCGATGTTCACCGACTCCGACGGCACGCACTACCTCTACTGGGGCAGCTACGACACCATCTGCGTCTCGGCGATGACCCCGGACGCGACCGCGCTGACCGGCCCGGTGACCCAGGTGGCTCAGGGACGGCGTGCCGAGGGCGGCTTCGTCGTCAAGCGCGACGGCCACTACTACCTGTTCTTCTCCGACGCCGGCTGTTGCGACGGCGCGTTCAGCGGATACACCGTCAAGGTGGGACGCGCCGACGACCGCGCGGGCCGTTCGTCAACCAGGAGGGGCAGTCCCTCACGGACCGGGGGAGCAAGGGTGGCATCGTCGCCGCCGCCAACGGCAACGGCTTCGTCGGGCCGGGACACAACGCGATCCAGACCGACCTCTCCGGCCAGGACTGGCTCGTCTACCACGCGATCCCGGCCGACGATCCGGACTTCCCGTCGGTGAGCGGTGGCGGCGGGCGGTTGGCCGCGCTGTCGAAGCGACCACTGATGATCGACCGCCTCGACTGGATCGGGGGCTGGCCGGTGCTGCGCGCCGGGGCCGGGCCGTCGAGCGGTGAGCAGTCGGCACCGGTCACCCAGGCCGCCGCGGGCAGCAACTTCAACGACGCAATCCCGCCCGAGTGGGTTCCCGCGGGAGCCGGCGTCGGCGAGTGGACCGTCACGCAGGTGCCCGACGCGCAGGGTGTGCTGTCCCAGGCCGGCTCCCCGACGCAGCCGTCGCTGTTCGTCCAGGCTGCCCCCGTCTCCGACGACCGGCGGATCGAGGGTGATCTGCGCCTGCCACAGGCCGGTGACACCGGTTCGGTCGGGCTGGTGATCTCCGACCGTGGCCCGCAGAATCGCGTCGTCGCGTGGCTCGACCGCGGCCGCCGGGCACTGGTGGTGTCGGTGACCGACCGCGGGAACACCACCGAGACCAGCGCTCCGCTGCCCGCGTCCTTCGACCTGGGCAGCTGGCACACGGTTTCCGCCGAACTCAGGGGTACCAGCCTGAGCGTCGACGTCTCGGCGGACAGGCTGCGCGACCCCCAGGCGGTCGTGCGCACCTCGCTCCCGGACACCCCGGCACCCGGCCGAATCGGCGCGGCGTCGCTCAACGCGCCCGGGCAGGCGGACAACATCAGCGCGGCACCTCTCTATCAGCCGGTCACCGAGCGAATGTCCGACCCGGTGCTGGGCGATCTCAAGCCGGCCTACTCGGACGAGTTCAACGCAACAGGCCGCCCCGAGTCGTCCGATCCGTCATGGGGCTGGGTCCGCGGGACGTCGGCCGCCGCCAGCGAGAGTGGTGGCGCCCTCACGTGGTCCACCCAGAGCGCCGACCTGTACAACGCCAACAACACGGGATCGGTGCTGCTGCGCGACGCGCCTGAGGGCGACTTCGCGGTGGAGACGAAGCTGGACTTCACCGGCACGAACCCCGCGCAGCAGGCGGGCATCGTCCTGTACGAGAACGACGACCGCTACCTCAAGCTGGTCCACTCGGTGCTACCGATCAACCGCATTCCCGGTGCGGTGACACACCAGACCGAGTTCGGCAAGGAGGGTGAGCGGTCTACCACCACGCCCCCGAGGCCGGTGTTCAACGGGCCGATGTTCGGCGGTCCGCCGGCTGGGACGACGTGGCTACGTCTGGTCTACCACTACGACGCCGCCCACCAGGAGCATGACGTGCGGATGGCGTCCAGCACCGACGGGACGCACTGGGTGTGGGGCGGCACCTGGTCGCTTCCGATGCGCGGCAAGCTGCGGGTCGGGCTCGTCTCGATGGGCGGTGCCGGGGCAGTCGCCAGCTTCGACTACGTGCGCACCTACGGGCTCGTCTCCCGCTGACCGGGCAGCAGCCGGAGAGGCCGGTACGCCAGTGGCGTACCGGCCTCTCCGTGCCAGGGCTGCCGGTCAGGTGACCGGCCCGAGGGCGACCGTGCGGAAGCCGGCGTTGCCCATGGACGAGTCGGGTGTGTTCGCCGAGCGGGCAGAGTTGCGGTACCGGTTGCAGTAGGAGTCGTGGCAGAGGTAGGAGCCCCCCGCGCAGCGCTCGGGCGCTCCCGGACAGCGGCCCCTGCGGGTCACGCTCCGGCGAGTGCGCGTAGTAGCCGGGGTCGTACCAGTCGGAACACCATTCCCAGACGTTGCCGACGGTCTGCCACAGGCCGAAGGCGTTCGGTGCGAACGTGCGGACCGGTGCCGTGGTCAGGTATCCGTCGTCGAGGTCGTTGCGGGTCGGGAAGCGGCCCTGCCAGATGTTGCAGCGCCACCTGCCGTCGTCGTCGAGGAGGCGATCTCCCCAGGGATACCGGGCGCCGTCAAGACCGCCGCGTGAGGCGTACTCCCACTCGGCCTCGGTGGGCAGTCGGCGGCCGGCCCACCGGCAGTAGGCCATCGCGTCGTTCCAGCTCACGTGGACGACCGGGTGGTCGTCCAGCCCGTCGAGGTCGGAGCGCGAGCCGTGCGGATGCCGCCAGTCGGCCCCGCGCACGCCGAGCCACCACGGGGTGCCGGCGCCGGGCCCATCACCTCGTCGGGGGCGGCCCGGACGGCCAGGTGGAACACGGCGGAGAAGCCGAACGTCTCGGCCTCGGTGCGGTAGCCCGTGGCGGCGACGAAGCGCGCGAAG
>JAEVHO010000092.1 GCA_016802835.1 Micromonospora sp. ATA32
AGCAGCTCGTGCCGGAACATCACCCCGTTCCCGGCGGGCACCAGCACGCCCCGCGCCAGGCACTCGTCCACCGCGCTGGCCGGTTCCCCGTCGAGCAGACTCGCTGACCGCCCGTCCCAGCAGCTCGTGCCGGAACATCACCCCGTTCCCGGCGGGCACCAGCACGCCCCGCGCCAGGCACTCGTCCACCGCGCTGGCCGGTTCCCCGTCGAGCAGATACGACCCGGCCCGCGACGGCACCACCGAGACGAGCCCGGCCACCTCCCGCGCGGCGTGGGAGAGCGCGGCGAGGCGGGCGAGCACGAGGTCGCGCACGGTCGGCGGCACGCCCGGTTCGGCGGCGGCCAGCACCTCCGTGACCAGCAGCGGGTTGCCGCCAGTGGCCTGGTAGAGCCCGGCGGGGGAGCGGCCCGCGCGACGGGCGAGGGTCTCGACGGCGGTGGTCGACAGCGGCGGCAGCGGCAGCCGGCGAACCAGCGGCCGGGGCAGCCCGGCGAGCACCGTGTGCAGCGGGTGGCCGGGGCCGACCTCGTCGTCGCGGTAGGTGAGCACCAGCAGCGCGCGGCACCGGCCCAACCGCCGGCCGAGGAACGTGGTCAGATCGAGGGTCGCCTCGTCCGCCCAGTGCGCGTCCTCGATCACCACGACGGGTCGGGGCCGTCGCGGGGGACCGTCGAGTTCGTCGAGAAGCGCGTCGAAGACCCGGCCCCGTCGCTCCGGCTCCCGCCGGCCGTGCGCCGCGAGGGCGGCCAGCCGCTCGGCCAGCGCCCCGCCGACCTGCCGGGCGATGTCGTGCAGCGGTCCGAGGGCACGCGGGGTGAGCAAGGGGTCGCAGCTGCCCTGGAGCACCCGGGCGCGCGGGCCGACGGCCGCCATGAAGGCGCTGACCAGCGCGGACTTTCCGGCCCCCGCCTCACCGGAGACGAGCGCGATCCGACCACCGCTGGCACTGGCCGCCAGCAGGTCGTCCAACGAGCCGAGGGCGTCGGCGCGCTCCAGCAGCTCCATCGCCGCGATCGTAACGACGAACGTCGGTCACCGGGCCGAGCTGACGGTGACCCGACTCGACGTTCCGCCGCCGGCCCGCCACCCGGATCACGGCCTGCCGGGGGTGCTGCGTCACGATCCGGTGACAGGGAGCCGCGTCACGGCGGGGCCGAATCAGGCCTGCCGGCGGCGATACCCTCGCCGGTATGAGCCCGCGCGTCGGCCCGGCCCGTCCTCGCCTGTGGCGTGACCGCAACTTCGGCGCGTACTGGATGTCGCAGTCGCTCTCCGCCGCCGGCGACTCGTTCGCCTACCTCGCCGTGCCGCTGCTCGTGCTGCAGGCGACCGGGTCGGTCGCCCAGATGGGCCTGCTCACCGCGGTGGCCGGCGTCGCCTCCGTCGGCGCGGGGGTCTTCGGCGGCGTCCTGGTCGACCGGTACGACCGGCGAACCTTGATGATCGCCGCGACCTGGCCCGGCTGGTCCTCTACGGCCTCATTCCGCTGGCCTGGCTCAGCGGCCCGCAGGTCTGGCTGCTCTTCGTCGTCCTGCCGATCTGCGAGGCGGCCGGCATGGTGTTCCAGGTCGCCGCGGTGACCGCGGTACGCAACCTCGTCGACCGCGACCGGATCACCGAGGCCAACGGCCGGTTGCAGGCGACGTACGCGGCGGCGGCCGTGGGGGGCCCGCTGCTGGCCGGCATGGTGTCGGCCCGGTTCGGCGCCACGGCGGCCGTCGCCATCAACGCGGGCAGTTTCGCGCTGTCGGCCGCCGGTCTCTGGCTGGTCCGGTTGCGCCAGCCGGACGGGAGCGGTGGGATCGCCGACGCCGGGGGGCGGGGCAGGCCGCTGGTCGAGTTGCTGGCCGGCGCACGGTTCCTCTGGCGCCAGCCGGTGCTGCGCTCGTTGACCGTCCTGCTGTCGGTCTTCATCTTCCTGACGTACGGCCTCACCGACGTGCTCGTCTATCACGTCAAACAGGACCTCGGCGGCTCCGACGGGACGGTCGGCACGGTGCTCGGCCTGGCCGGGCTGGGCACGATCGCCGGTGCGCTGCTGGTGGCGCCGCTGCGACGCCGGCGCGGCTTCGGCGTCACCTGGATCGGCGCGCACTCGATGTGCGGCCTTGCCGTCGCGGGCATCGGCCTGGCCGGGAACGTGCCGGCGGTCACGGCGCTGACCGCGGTGTACCTCTGCGGCGTCAGCGTGGGTGGGATCTGCTCCATGTCGCTGCGCCAGGAGATCACGCCCGACCATCTGCTCGGACGGGTCACGTCGGCGTTCTGGAGCACGCACTACTCGCTCGGGCCGGCGGGCGCCGCGGTGCTCACCTGGGCGGCCGGCCGGTACGGCGTCACGGCGTCGCCCTCGTCGCGGGAGCGGGTTGCCTCCTGGTCGCCGTCGGCGGGCTGTTCACGCCGATCCGCCGGGCCGGTTCGGAGCCGGCGGCCCACCAGCCGGACCTTCAGCCGGTCTCCACCTAGTCGGCCGGCTGCGCGGCGATGGGCGACCGTTCAGGGCTTGTATTCGCTGCGGGTGCGGGGCAGCCACTGCGGGTGGTTCTCCCGGATGTAGCGGATCAGGCCCTCGCGGAGATCGCAGCGGAGATCCCAGGCGCTCGGGCCGTCGGCGGCGGACGCCTGGACCTGGATGACCACGGTCTGCGGGGCCGCGTCGACCATCTGCAGCACCCATTCGCTGCGGTCCCAGAGCGGCGATGCCTCCACCAGGCGTCGGGCTTCCGCGCGCAGGTCATTCAGGTCGGCGGTGTGGTCCACGTGGATGCGGATCTCGCCGACCACTCGCTCGCCGTTCCGGGTCCAGTTCTGGAACGGTCGTTCGGTGAAGTAGGTCGTCGGCAGGATCAGCATCCGGTCGTCCCAGAGTCGGATGACGACGTTGGTGAGCTTCACCTCCTCGACGCGGCCCCACTCGCCGTCGATCACCAGCACGTCGCCGACGTGCAATGCGTCGGCGAAGGCGACCTGGATGCCGGCGAAGGCGTTTCCCAGCGCGGTCCGGGCGGAGAGGCCGATCACCGCGCCGACCACTCCGGCCGAGCCCAGCACGGACAGCCCGAACAGGCGTACCGGCCGGAAGGTGACCATGATCAGGCCGATCGTCATGATGGTGATGATGGTCGAGGTGAGACGCCGTACGGCCGGATCTGGGTGCGGGCGCGCCGGATGCGGCGGTCCGAGACCGCCGGCACCGGCAGCCGGCTGAAAGTGATGCCCTCGGCGACGTACATGGCCTTGATCACCAGCCAGGCGGTGGCGACGACAAGCAGCAGCAGGACCGCGTGTCGGACTCCCCGAAGCCACCTGTCCGGCCCTGACGGCATCGTGAAGAACAGCGTTCCGAGCAGCAGCACCGAGGCCGCGGGGCGTCGGCAGGCCTCATACAGCGGCGTCAGGAACCACTGGTAACGGCCGCCGGCGGCACGCCGGACGAGGATGCCGGCCAGGCGGTACATCAGTAAGGCCGCTACCAGCGCGGCCAGCATGATCGCCACCTCGCGCATCAGGGGCCGACCGACGCAGCCGTGGTGCTCATGCTCCTCCAACCCCCTGGGCAGGTTCTTCTGTCCGAGGGTGTCACGCCTCGGCCGGCCACGCGGTGTGCATGGGGAAACGACCAGTTCACGCATCCCCGCACCGCCCCAGGCCGCCCACCTGCCACAGGTGGGCGGCCGGACTGGTCACCGCATCGCGTTGTGGACCACGACGGTCTCGTTGTCGGCGCCGCCCCGCCCGAGGGCCTTCACGTACGTGCCGAGCTGCCGCGCCTTGTAGGTCGTCCGCCCGGCGCCCGGCCAGTACTGCCACGGGTAGCTCGTCATGCGGTTGTCCAGGTCGGCCAGGTGCCAGGCGGCCCGCCGTCGGTCGCCGGCCAGCGTCCAGGCGTACGCGAAGCTGCTGTGTGCCTGCACCCAGCCGTGCACCGGGCGGTATGCCGGATGCCCGACCGACTGGGCGACCGCCTGCGCCAACTGCTCGCGGACCCAGGGCTGCCGCAGGTAACCGGTGGTCGACTTCTCCTGCCGGGCCTGCTCGATGTGCGCCTCGGCCACCGCCGCCGCGCTCAACGCGCCGCCCGGCGCCTGGCTGGCGCACTCCCGGGCGAAGGCGTGCAGCTGCTCCGCCGATCCGCCCCACTTCGGACAGAGCTGCTGGAGGAGGTCCAGCTGCGCGACGAACGGGTTCGGCCGCGCCTCGGCGGCCCGGTCGTAGCGCCGGCGCGCCTCCGCCTGGCCGACCTGGAGACCGCGGGCGATGCGTACCCTCGTCGTCCAGGCCGCGACGTTGCCCGGCTCGTCGGCGGTGACCTGGTCGAGCAGGTCGTCGGCGCGCCGCAGGTAGGCGTGGAACTGCCGGAACTGCTCCTGCCTCACCGCGCTCGCCCCCCGGGAGCTGCGGATCTCCCAGCCCATGGTCACCCAGCGGGCGCCGAGCAGGGTCGCGGCCAGCGTCGGGGCGGTCGGACCGTCGACAGCCTGCTCGAGCAGGCTCTCGGCCCCCTTCAGGTCGGCCAGGACGCCGGTCGCCACCGACGGATCGTGTTCGGCGGGCAGCTCGGCGAAGAACGTGGCCACGGCCGGCCAGTCCCGGCCGACCGCCGCCCGGTGCAGCGGACGCAGGTCCGGGTAGTGCTGGACGAGACGCATCTTCGGCACCCCGAACAGGGTGCTGATCTTCATGGCGGGCACGGCGCAGAGCATAGAGATCCGCCGTCCCGTCCGCCGCCCCGCGACCGGGCCGGGTGGGGCGTGCGAGCGGCCGGGTGCGTCACTGGAGTTGGTTGTTGCCCGGAAAGCACTAGAGGGCACATCCATTGATCGGATGTGCCCTCTTGCCTGGTCGGGGTGGCCGGATTCGAACCGACGACCTCTTCGTCCCGAACGAAGCGCGCTACCAAGCTGCGCCACACCCCGAGGCGTGCCGACAAATAGTAGCCCACCCGCTCGGATGGTCAAACTCGGTACCCCGCGGGCCACGCCGAGGCTGGCGCGGACGGGGCCGGGTCAGCGCGGGATCAGCGTCAGCACGCTGGCCTCCGGCGGGCAGGCGAAGCGTACGGGCGCGGTGGGGTGGGTGCCGAGGCCGGCGGAGACGTGCAGCCAGGCCTCGGAGCCGGGCCAGCGGTGCAGGCCGCGAGCCATCGAGCGGGGCAGCCCGCAGTTGGTCACCAGCGCCCCGACGCCCGGCACGCGGACCTGACCGCCGTGCGTGTGCCCGGCGAGCAGCAGGGCGAAGCCGTCCGCGGCCATCTGGTCGAGCACGCTCGGCTCGGGGGAGTGCGCCAGCGCGATGGAGAGGTCGGCCGACGGCGAGACCGGCCCGGCCACGGCGGGGTAGTCGTCCCGCTCGATGTGCGGGTCGTCGACCCCGGCCAGCTCGATAAGCCGTCCGCCCGCCTTCATCGTGGTCCGGGCGTTGTTCAGGTCAACCCAGCCGGCCCCGGTGAGGACCTCCCGCAGTTCCTCGTACGGCAGCTCGGCGCCCTCGGTGTACTCCCGGTTCGGCAGGAAGTAGGTGAACGGGTTCTTCCAGACCGGCCCGGTGTAGTCGTTGGAGCCGAACACGAACGCGCCCGGAAGGTCGAGCAGTGGCTGGAGGGCGCGCAGCACCCCGGGCACCGCCGCCGGGCTCGCCATGTTGTCCCCGGTCACCACGACCAGGTCGGGGTCGAGGGCGGCCAGCGAGGCCACCCACTGCTGCTTGCGCGCCTGGTCGGGCATCATGTGCAGGTCCGACAGGTGCAGGACCCGCAGCGGTTCGGTGTCGGCCGGCAGCACCGGCACGTCGTACCGCCGCAGGGTGAACATGTTGCGCTCGACGAGCGACGCGTACGCCAGGGTGGCCGCGCCGACGGCGGCCGTGCCGGCCGCGAGCCGGAATAGTGTGCGCTTTCGCATGGCGTTCAGGGTAGTTTGACCGACCATGAGCACGCTGAAGGACCGCCTGATCGCCGACATGCGCGCCGCCCTCAAGGCGCGCGACGAACTGACCACCTCCACGCTGCGGCTGGCCCTCGCCGCCGTCGGCAACGCCGAGGTCGCCGGCAAGGCCAAGCGCGAGCTCTCCGACGACGAGGTGCTCGTGGTGCTGACCAAGGAGGCCAAGAAGCGGCGGGAGGCCGCGACGGCCTTCGCCGACGCCGGCCGCGCCGAGCAGGCCAGCAAGGAGACCGCCGAGGGCGAGGTGCTGGAGCGCTACCTGCCCAAGCAGCTCTCCGACGCCGAGGTGGCCGAGCTGGTCGCGGGGGCGCTGGCCGCGGGCGGCTTCACCGGCAAGGCCCAGATGGGCCCGGCGATGAAGGCGGCCCAGGCCGCGGTGGCCGGCCAGGCCGAGGGCGGTCGGGTGGCCGCCGAGGTACGCCGACAGCTGGGCCTCTGACCCGGCACGCGACCCCGGTACGCGAAAGCGGGCGGCACCCCCTCGCAGGGGTGCCCGCCCGTTCGTCGTGCAGATCGGCCGGTTCAGCCGCGGGGGCGTCCCGGTCCGCCTCCGTTGTTGCCGGGCGGGTTGCCGGGCACTGGGCCGGTGCCGGTGTTGCCGGGCGGCGGGGCCGTGCCGGGGCCGCTGCTGATTTCGATGCTCACCACGCCACCCTTGATGGTCCGGCCGTCCGGGCTGGTGCCGGCGACGCTGCCGGGCGCGCAGTTGGACGCGACCTTGATGTCGGAGACGACCGGGTCGAAGCCGGCGCCCCTGAGCCGGGACTTGGCCTCGTCCACCGACTTGCACGTGACGTTCGGGATGGACCGCTGGTCACCATTTATGATCTTGCCGTTCGGTGGCTCGAACTCGATGCCGGGCTTGCCCTTCATGGCGTCCCGCAGTGTCTCGAAGACTGGGGGATTGATGCCCTTGGGCTCGTTGTGGCCCATCTTCTGGGTGGTCTGCGGCCAGTCCGGGTCGGCCATGATGCCGGCCACCGCGTACTGCTTGGTCATCGCCACCAGCGCCGAGGTCTTCTCGGAGTCGGTGGTGCCGGACTTGCCGGCCACCGGCTTGCCGACGATCTGTCGGACGTTCGGGGCGGTCGCGCCGGTGCACCTGGAGGTGGCCGAGCGGTCACCGACCGGGCAGCGGGCGGCGTCCACGGCGGCGCGCGCCACCTGGGTGCTGATCCGCTGTTCGCAGCGCGGGTTGGCGATGTCCAGCTTCTTGCCGTCCGGGTCCTTGATCTCCTGCACCGGGATCGGCTCGCAGTACTTGCCGTCCGCCGCCAGGGTCGCGTAGGCGTTGGCCAGCTCCAGCGGCGTGGTCTGCGAGACGCCGAGGGTGAACGCGCCCCACTGGTGCGGGTCGGCCGCCAGCCTGGCGTCCTCCGGGGAGCGGAAGCTGATGCCGAGCTTCTGCGCCGCCTTCACCACGTTCTCCGCGCCGACCTGCTGCTGCAGCGGCACGAAGTAGGTGTTCACCGACCTGCCGAACGCGCCCCACATGGTGTGCACGCCGGCCATGCTCTCCACCGAGTTGGTGGGGCAGTAGAAGTGCGTGCCGCGGCAGGCGGCCGGCCCTGGCTGGATGATGTACTCCGACTTGAACTGCTTCGGGGCGTTGATGGTGTAGCCGAGCGGGATGCCCTTCTCCAGGGCGGCCACGATGGTGAACATCTTGAAGGTCGAGCCGGCCTGGTACCCGGTGAGGCCGCCGCCGCCGGTGAGCAGGGGGTTCACCGTGTTCGGGTAGTTGCCCCGGATCCCCTTCTTGGCCTTCTTCGGGTCGCTGGAGATCCTGTTCGCCGGCCGCTTCGGGTCGTCGATCTTGAAGTTCCGGTTCACCGACAGCGCCCGGACCCGGCCGGTGCCCGGCTCGACCGCCGCGACCATCCGGGCCGCCTTGGTGTCCACGCCCAGGTTCCGGCGCACCGCCTTGTCGGCGCCGGTCTGGGCCTGCACGTCGAGGGTGGTGGTGATGGTGTAGCCGCCGCTCTTCAGCCGGCGCTCCCGGTCGTACGACGTCGAGCCGAACGTCTCCTGCTGCATCCACCAGCGGTAGAAGTAGTCGCAGAAGAAGCCCCACTCCTTCTGGTTGGTGGCGACGCAGCCGTTGGGGGTGGTCTTGTCCTTGACCACCAGCTTGGCGGCCTTGGCCTTGTCACCCTCGGCCGCGGTGATGGCGCCGATGTCCACCATGTTCTGGATGACGTAGTTGCGCCGGTCGAGGGCGAGCGGGTACCCGGCCTTGGTGGTCGGGTCGTTCGTGGTCGGCGCCTTGACCATGCCGGCCAGCATCGCCGCTTCCTCGATCTTGAGCTTGCTCGGCGGCTTGCCGAAGTAGACCTGGCTGGCGGCGAAGATGCCGTACGCGCCGTTGCCGAACGAGGCGATGTTCAGGTAGCGCTCCAGGATCTCTTCCTTGGAGAACTCCTTGTCGATCTGGAGGGCGTAGCGCATCTCGCGCAGCTTGCGGGCGCTGGTGTCCTCGGTCGCGGCCACCACGTCGGCCGGGTGCGTCGCCGAGTAGGCGATGGCGAGCCGGACGTACTGCATGGTCAGCGTCGAGGCGCCCTGCCGGCCCGCGCCGCTGTTCTGGTTGTTGACGAAGGCGCGGGCGACGCCGTTGAGGTCGACCCCGTTGTGCTTGTAGAAGTCGTGGTCCTCGGCCGCGATGATGGCCTTCTGCATGTACGGCGAGATGTCGGCGAGCTTCACGTCGCGGCGGTTCTCGTCGTACATGGTCGCCAGCGGTGTCTTGCCGTCCGAGGCCAGCAGGTAGCTGATCTGCGGCGCGCGGGCCACCGTCAGCTCCCTGGGCAGCGCGCCGAACGTCTCGGCGCCGGCCTTCGCGGCCAGTCCGGACATCGCCACCGCGGGGAAGGCCGCCGCTGCGACCACCACGCCGGCCAACAGGCCACAGATGAGTAGCGATGCGGCGTTGGTGAAGACATTGTGGTCACGTTTCCGCATCCAGGTCACCTCGACAGGGTACGCGAGTAGGGAACGAGGGGCGCTGGGGCGTTCTTTCCCCATTTCCTGCGCGCGCCGACCTCGTTGTGCTAAACGCACGACCCCCGGTGAGTGGTTGCGTGAACCTGGCGACGAGTCTCCTCCGATCGGAGGAGCCCGCGCAGCGTTTTCACTCAGTCGGGCCGGGTAAGCGGCCGGCGAGAGCCCGGTAAGCCGGGACTGTCCGTAATGATGGATTTCGCCGACAACGTTGCGTAATCGGGCGACTACAGAGCATGATGGTGGCGGCGACAGAGCCACACGTCGTCCGTACCGCCTTGGGGAAGGCCGGACGGACGGCCGGGGGAATGGACGGCTGGTCGCACGAGGTCGGTAGGTACTGCAAGGGGGGACGTGTACAGATGGGCATGATCACTGACTGGCCGTCGCTGGCGGCGTGTCAGAACGGGGACCCGGACGCGCTGTTCGTACAGGGCGCCGAACAGAACGTGGCGAAGCGGATCTGCCGGAGCTGCCCAGTTCGGTACGAGTGCCTGGCCGACGCGCTCGACAACCGCATCGAGTTCGGGGTGTGGGGTGGCATGACCGAGCGGGAACGCCGGGCCCTGCTGCGCCGTCACCCCCAGGTGACGAGCTGGCGCAAGATGTTCGAGGCCGCGATGAAGAAGAACAGCAAGGACAAGACCGGCAAGGACAAGGTCCTGGTCACGGCCGGCTGACCGCCGAGGGTCACGGCCGGCTGAGCGCCGCGCCTATCGTCCGCAGCCCGTCGACGTCGTGCACGTCGGCGGGCTGCGCCGTCACCGACACCGCCGGCACCGCCGGGAACGCCTCGGTGAACCGGGCCGCCACCTGTCGCTCGCGTACCGCCTGCTGGACCAGTGCGGCGTGGGCCCGCAGCACGTCGGCGGTGGCCTTGTGGACACCCAGCTCCGCCAGCCGCTCGGCGGCGGTCAGGCTGTCCCGCGCGTCCAGGTTCTCCACCGCCGGCCGGTGCACCCGGTTGAGCACCAGCCCGGCCAGCGGCATCCGCTCCTCACGCAGTCGGCCGGCGAAGTAGGCGGCCTCCCGGACCGCGTCCGGCTCCGGCGCCGCGACCAGCAGAAAGGCCGTCTCCCGCGCCTGCAGGATCCGGTACGTCTGCTCCGCGCGCTGCCGGAAGCCGCCGAACATCGAATCCAACGCGGCGACGAAGCCGGAGAGATCGGTCAGCAGTTGCGCGCCGATCACCTTCTGCACCACCTTCGAGAACATCCCGAAGGAGGCGGTGACCAGGCTGAACATGCTCCGCCCGCCGCTGCGCGCCGGTGCCAGCAGCAGCCGCAGCATCCGGCCGTCCAGGAAGCGGGAGAGCCGCGCCGGCGCGTCCAGGAAGTCCAGCGCGGAGCGCGACGGCGGGGTGTCCACGACGATCAGGTCCCACTCGCCCCGCGCGTGCAGCTGGCCCAGCTTCTCCATCGCCATGTATTCCTGGGTGCCGGCGAAGGTGGAGCTCATGGCCTGGTAGAAGGGGTTGGCGAAGATCTCCGCAGCCTTCGCCGGGTCGGTGTGCTGGAGCACCACGTCGTCGAAGGTCCGCTTCATGTCCAGCATCATCGCGTGCAGCTCACCGCCGCCGGCCTCGACGTCGATCCCCTTGACCTGCCGCGGGGTGTTGTCCAGCTCGGTCAGGCCGAGCGACTGGGCCAGCCGGCGCGCCGGGTCGATGGTGAGCACCACCGTACGCCGGCCGTGCTGCTCGGCCGCCCGCAGCGCGAGCGCGGCGGCGGTGGTCGTCTTGCCCACCCCGCCCGCTCCGCAGCACACGACGATCCGTACGCCGGGGTCGGCGAGGATCTGGTCGACGTCCAGCTGCGGCGCCGCGTCTTCGGAAGGCACCAATCGAGCGTATCGGGCCGGGCGAGCATTCTGCTCGGTGCCGGCTCCAGGTGTGAGTCAATCCGCCCCGACGAGCGCCCGCGCGAACCTCTCCAGCCCGGCCCGGTCCACCCCGTCGGGGAGCAGCGGCAGCTCGGTCATCGGCAGGCCCAGCTCCACCAGCTCGGCCCGGAGCGAATCCTCCAGCTCCCGGCGGATCACCTGGTCGCGGGCCTCGGCGTGCAGCCCCGACACGGTGCCCTTGTCCGCCGGCAGCCCGGCGGCGAGCAGGCCGCGCCGCAGCTCGGCCGAGCTGACGGCGTGCCCGGCCGGCAGCGGCGGCCGGGCGGCGTTGACGATCACCCGGCCCACCGGGAAGCCGAGCGAGGTCAGCTCGGCGATCGCGTCGACCGTCTCCTGGACCGGCATCTCCTCCAGCAGCGTCACCACGTGCACGGCGGTCATCGGGGAGCGCAGCAGCGCGGAGACCCCTTCGCTCTGGGTCTTGATCTGGCCGACCTTGGCCAGCCGGGCCGTCTCGGCCGTCACGTTGAGGAACCGGCCGATCCGCCCGGTCGGCGGCGCGTCCAGCACCACCGCGTCGTACGCCCGGCGCTGCCCGGTGGTGCGGGTGGTCGCCTCCTTCACCTTGCCGGTGAGCAGGACGTCCCGCAGGCCGGGGGCGATGGTGGTGGCGAAGTCGATCGCGCCGAGCTTGCGCAGCGCCCGGCCGGCGGCGCCGAGCTTGTAGAACATGTCCAGGTATTCCAGAAGGGCCTCCTCGGCGTCCACCGCCAGGGCCCGCACCTCACCGCCGCCCGGGGCGTCGGCGAGAATCCGCTCCTCGTACGGCAGCGGGTTGGTGCCGAAGAGCTGGGCGATGCCCTGCCGGCCCTCCACCTCGACCAGCAGGGTGCGCCGACCGCCGGCGGCCAGCCCGAGGGCCAGCGCCGCCGCCACGGTGGTCTTGCCGGTGCCGCCCTTGCCGGTCACCACGTGGAGGCGCGCCGGCCATCCCGTACCGGCCGGCTCGCCCGTTCGCTCCGCTGCTCGCACCCGTCGAGCCTATCCAGCCGCCCGGATCAGGCGACCTCGCAGACCCACCAGCCCGTCTTCTGCACCACGGTGAAGCGCAGGTCCTGTTCGGCCACCTTTTCGTCTGCAGTCGTCATGGTCACCTTCGTGGTGACGGTGGCGCGCTCCCCGGTCTGGTTGTCCACCTTCGGGCTGGTCCAGCGGAACCGCGGGTTCTGGTAGCCCGCCGCGTACTTCTCCACCTCGGCCACCTTGGCGGCGATCTTCTTGTCGTCCCGGGACGAGGAGCAGACGAAAGCGCTGGCCTTCTTCGCGTCCCGCTCCTTGTAGACGGCGGTGAGGAAGTCGTCCACGGCGACCGTCGGCTCCTTGGCGCCCGTGCCCGACTCCGCGTCGCGCAGGGTCAGGAACGCCGCCACGCCGCCACCTGCGCAGAGCAGGAGCGCCGCGGCCAGCACGATCGAGGCGATCATCAGGCCGCGCTTCTTCTTCGGCGCGGCCGGCGCCTGGTACGGGGGGTAGTCCGGCGCGGGCGGCGGGATCATCGCCTCCGGGTGCTGCCCGGCCGGCGGCGTACCGACCGGTCCGGGGGAGGTCGCTGTTCCTGGTGTGCCGGCGGTGCGCTGGGCGCTCCGGTCACGTCGCCGTTGGGCGGTTGGGTCATGTCTTCCCCCGGGGGTGCGGCGTCGTCGCCGCCCCCGGCGACGACGCGTGGTCGAGCGTGGCGGGCGAGCTGTGGGCCCGTCCGACGGGAAGGGTAGCGGTCGACCGGCGAGCGCGTGGGGCGAGCCGGGTCGGGGCGCCGTCGGCCCCTGGACCAGCCATGTGTCGCATATGTGACTTGTCGTGATCACGCGTGCGCGTCCGGTTGTCCTCTGTCGGGTTCCGGCCCTACGTTCGTGCCCGGTGCGGGGCCGGATCGGGCGGAAAGTCCGAACCGGATGGTGGTGACTCGACTGGTAGGACGCCCGGAGGCAGTACATGCGCGAAGCGGACAACATCCCCCGAGCCCCGTTCCCGTCCGGGGAGCGGACGCGACGGTACGCCTCCGGCGAGGGCGCCGGCCCGGTCGGTGGCCTGCCGGTCAATGAGCGTTCGTACCGCCGGTGCGCCGAGCCGGCCGAGATGCTGCGCGCGCTGAGCCGGTCCGGCGAGCGCGGCCGGGACGACGACGAGCCCGGGTACGTGATCCACCTGCCGATCCGGGTCGCCGATCTGGCGGCGGCGACCGCGTTGGCCGGTACGGTGGCCGTCTCCCTCGGCTTCCTGCTCGAGCTGGACGCCGGCGAGACCACCGTGTCCACCGCCGACGACCAGAACAACCGGCACCGGGTCTTCTGTGACCTGCTGCTGCAAGGCCGCTCCCGCTGCCCGCAGCGCTACGACCACGAGGGTCCCTGCGGCGAGCTGCCCCCGGCGGCTCCGGAGCAGCGTCCCGCGCCAGAGCCGCCCGCCGGACCGTAGGCTGTCCCTCGAACAGTCCACGCCAGGAGAGGGAGCCCTCGACCCATGCAGAAGTGGGAATACGCCACCGTTCCGTTGCTGGTCCACGCGACCAAGCAGATCCTCGACAACTGGGGCGAGGACGGGTGGGAACTGGTCGCCGTGGTTCCCGGCCCGAACCCGGACCAGCTGGTCGCCTACCTCAAGCGGGTGAAGGCGTGACCAACGGTCCGCACGGGAAGCTCGCCGAGCTCGGGCTGGCGCTGCCCGAGGTGGTGCCACCGGTGGCCAGCTACGTGCCGGCCGTCCAGTCCGGGCAGCACGTGTACGTCTCCGGGCAGCTGCCGATGGCCGAGGGCAAGCTGCTCGCCACCGGCAAGGTCGGCGCCGGGATCTCCGCCGAGCAGGCGAAGGACCTGGCCGAGCGCTGCGCGCTGAACGCGCTCGCCGCCGTGGACGCGCTGGTCGGCCTGGAGAACGTCGTCAAGATCGTCAAGCTGACCGGTTTCGTCGCCTCGGCGCCCGGCTTCACCGGCCAGCCCGCCGTGATCAACGGCGCCTCCGACCTGTTCGGCGCGGTCTTCGGTGAGGCCGGCCGGCACGCCCGCTCCGCCGTCGGGGTGGCCGAGCTCCCCTTCGACGCCCCCGTCGAGATCGAGGTCATCGTCGAGGTCGTCTGACCCGTCCATCCTCCGCGATCTTGCAGTTGTGCCCGGGCGAAAGCCGTCAAGCGGCACAAAACGGGGGCTGGAACTGCAAGATCGCGGGGAGTGGCGGGCGGGGCCGTACCATCGCAGCCATGACCGGGCATGTGACGGCGCCCGCCGCGGCGCTGGCCGACGAGCTGCCTGACTGGGTGACGCTGCTGCGTGCGCCGAATCCGGGGCCGATGACTCTCGACGGCACCAACACCTGGGTGCTGCGTGCCGCGCCCGGGGCGCCGGCCGTCGTGCTCGACCCCGGTCCCGCGGACGAGGACCACCTCGCCGCGATCACCGCACACGGCCCGATCGGGCTGGTGCTGATCACCCACGGGCACGCCGACCACACCGGGGGCGTGCCGCGCCTGGCCGAGCTGCTCGACGGCGCCCGGGTGCTCGCCGCCGACCCCGCACACACCATCGGTGGCGAACCGCTGACCACCGCCAGCGCGCTGAGCGGCGCCGGTTTCGGGATCAACCTGGTGGTCACGCCCGGCCACACCGGCGACTCGGTCTGCTTCCTGGTCGAGCACGGCGACGAGCGGGTGGTCTTCACCGGGGACACCATCCTGGGCCGGGGCACCACCGTGGTCGCCCACCCCGACGGCCACCTCGGTGACTACCTGACCAGCCTGGAGCTGCTCTCGACGTACCGGGGGATCCCGGCGCTGCCGGGGCACGGCCCGGCGCTGGCCGACTGCGGCGCCGCCGCCGACTTCTATCTCGCCCACCGCCGCGCCCGGCTCAACCAGGTCCGGCAGGCGGTCGCCGAGGGCGCCACCACCGCGCCGGAGGTGGTCGCCCGGGTCTACGCCGACGTCGACCGGTCGCTCTGGTGGGCGGCCGAGTGGTCGGTCCGGGCCCAGCTGGAATACCTCGCGGTCGACCCCGGGGAATCCGGCGCCGGGCATACGGGGTTGGAGCAACTGTGACCTGCTCGGTGTGCGGAACCGTTGCCGTTCCCGGTGCCCGGTTCTGCCACAACTGCGGCGCCGCGCTGCCGGCCGCCGCCACGTTGCCGGCGGCCGAGCGCCGGGTGGTCACCGTGCTCTTCGGCGACCTGTCGGACTTCACCTCCTGGTCGGAGGACCTCGACCCGGAACGGGTCGGCGCGGTCACCGACCGGGTGCTCGCCGCCCTGGCCGGAGCGGTCAAGACCTTCGGCGGCCACGTCGACAAGCTGACCGGCGACGGCATCATGGCGGTCTTCGGCGCGCCGGTCGCCCACGAGGACGACGCCGAGCGCGCGGTCCGTGCCGCGCTGTCCATGCAGCGGGCCGTCCGCCGGGTGCTCGACGACGAGCGGGGCGGCGGCGCACCGCTCGGGCTCCGGGTCGGGCTGAACACCGGCGACGTCATCGCCGGCATCCAGGCCGCCATCGAATACACGGTCATCGGCGACACGGTGAACACCGCCGCCCGGCTGCTCGACGACGAGCGGGGCGGCGGCGCACCGCTCGGGCTCCGGGTCGGGCTGAACACCGGCGACGTCATCGCCGGCATCCAGGCCGCCATCGAATACA
>JAEVHO010000093.1 GCA_016802835.1 Micromonospora sp. ATA32
GCCGCCCGGCCACCACGCTGTCCCGCAGCAGGGCGTACGCCGAGCCGACCAGCAGCCGCTCCGGCGGGGCGGCCGCTGGGAACCGAAGTTCTGGTCCAGGTAGAGGTCGGCCGTCCTGCCCCCGGGTGTCACCGTCGACGATGGCGAGGGTGACCACGCCGGCCGCGCGCAGCGCGCCCGCACCGGCCGGGTCGAGCTCGTAGGAGTCGAGGATCATCACGTCCAGCTCGTGCCGGCGGGCCGTGTCGACCAGCTCCTCCGGGGTGGCCGGTCCCGGGTGCAGGGGCAGCCGCCGGGACGCGAGCTGCCGCTCCGCCCAGCCGACGCCCTCGATCGTCCCGAACACCTCGACCCGGGCACCCCGGCGCAGGAACTCCTCGCTCAGGGCGAGACACCGCACCAGGTGTCCCACGCCGCGGGTCGGCCCGGCGTCGCAGCGGACGCCGACCCTGACCGTGCTCAGGACTCCTCCAGCGACTTCTGCCGTACCTCGGCGTTGATGGCACGCAGGGCCGGTCGCCCGTCGAGCCAGTCGACGAGCTTGGCCATCGGCACCGCGACGTCGCCGAAGTGGTCGGTGACGGCCCGCACCAGTGCCCAGTCCTCCTCGGTGTCGAGGGTGAGCCGCAGCGCGGACCGGTCCGGGGTGAGCGTCACCCCGAGCACCCGGAACAGCTCCGGGTGGGTGTACGCGTACGAGGTCACGTGCACCCGGTGGTGGTCGGTCGCGAGCCGGTCCAGCGTCCGCAGCGTGTCGGCGCGGATGATCTCCACGTCCAGGCCGCGGGGGAGGGTCCGGGCGATCGAGGTGCTGGCGTAGTCCAGCCCCGGGACCGCCCGGTACACGTTCGCGACCAGCGTGATGATCTCGGGGTCGAGCAGCGGGCAGTCGGCGGTGAAGCGCATCACCGCGTCACCGGGGTGCCGCTCCAGCGCGCCGATGAACCGGCCCAGCACGTCGTCGACCGGGCCGCGGTGGCAGGCCACCCCGAGCCGCTCGCACTCGGCGGCCACCGCGTCGTCGACCTGGTCGGTGCTGGTCGCCACGACCAGGTCGACGAGGACCGCGCTGTCCTGGGCGGCCCGGACCACCCGGGACAGCACCGAGCGTCCGGCGAGCGGGCGCAGCACCTTGCCGGGCAGCCGGGATGAGCCCATCCGGGCCTGTACGACGCCGACGATCCGGGTCATTGCTGCTCCTCCTGTGGTCCCCGCTGGCTCAGCGCCGCGCGGATCCGCCGCTTGGCCGCCTTCGCCACCCGCTTGATCAGCCGGGCAGGGAGGATCGCCAGCCGGCCGACCCGGTAGCTGAGCGAGCCGCTCAGCAGGTTGATCGTGGAGTCGGCCCGGCGCAGCGCCCGTTCCCGGGAGGTGAGCAGCTCCTCCGTCCAGCGCAGCAGCGCGGCGAGCCGGGTCAGCTCCTCGCGCTGGCGCAGCCACGCCTCACGTAGCTGCTGCAGGCTGTTCGAACCGCTCGGCGGTGCCGTCGGCTCGACCGAGTGCAGCTCACCGACCAGCTTGAACCGCCCGTCGGCGTCCAGGCCGCGCAGCGCGGCGGTGATCGCCGCCTCGGCCTCGACCGCGGTCGACACGGTGGCCCGGTCGAGATCCCGACCGGCGATGCCACCCAGCACCACCGCCAGCCCGGCGACGTCCAGGGTGGACGACCACGGGTGGGCGTAACCGCCGGTCAGCAGAGCCGCGGCGAAGCGCCACAGACCCCGGGCCAGCACCACGTCGCGTCCATCGGGTCGCGGCCCGCCAGCTCGGGTCGAGCACCGCGAAGGCGTCAGCGGGGGCGCCCTTCGGGCCGTCGGCGACGACCACGTTGTCCACCGTGGCCAGTGCGTACGCGTCGGCCAGTCGGCCGGCGCCGTCGGCCTGTCCGGCGAGCCAGTCGGCGTATCCGCGCAGCAGCCGGCGCAGCGAGTCCAGGTCCCGCCGCAGGCAGGCGTCGAGCAGCAGCGTGCGCAGCAGGCGCCCGTCGGCCACCGGGCCGTCGAGCACGGACAGGTCACGCCACGCCGCCTCCCGGGTGGCGAACGGCGATCCGGTCGGCCCGGCCGCGGCCGAGGCGCCGGAGACCCGCCACCGCCAGCCGTCCGCCGCGTCGACCACCTCGACCACGCCCAGCCCGGGCGGCCCGGTCTGCAGCAGCGCCACCGGCAGGTCGTCGGCCCACCGGGCCGCCGCCCCGGTCTGGTCGACGTCCTCGACCGGCCGTGCCGGCGACCGGCGGGCGAGCACCACCCAGCCGGGGGCCAGCCGGGTGCCGAGTCCGGCGTGCAGCGCGTCGACCGCCAGGCGGGACGGGTCCTGCAGCACGGTCCGCCCGCGGAACCCGCCGGCCAACGCGCCGTGCAGCACCGCGTCGAACAGCCCGGAGGTGGTCCGCCGGTCGAGCGGTTCGGCGGCCAGCAGCGCCGTCGCCGCAGCCGGATCGGGGTACGCGGCGAAGCAGCTCTCGGTGCGTAGCGACCCCGGTCAACCGGGCGTGCAGCTGCTCCAGGTTGGCCGGGTGACCGGTGTCCAGCACCCCGCCGATGACCCAGTCAGCGTCGTCGCGGCCGGCGTACCAGGGCGAGGCGGCGACCATCCGGTGCAGCCCGAGCGGGTTGTCGAGACCCAGCAGCAGGGTGCCGCCGGGAGTCAGGGCCGCCACGAGACGGTCCAGCACCCCGTCCCAGCCGAGCCGGGCACCCTCGACCGACTCGACCGCGTCCAGGCCGGCGGCGGCGATCACCACGTCGAACCGTTCGGCGTCCGGCAGTCCGGCCGGGCCGCCGACGACGACGCGCGCCGGGCGGCCACCGGGCCGCTCGGTCAGCGCCACCCCGTCCGGGCAGCTACGCATCAGGCAGGTCACCTCGGCGTGCGCCAACCGGTCCAGCAGCGCCGGATCGTGCGGGCCGGCCAGCAGCACCCGGGCGCCACGGGCCACCACCCGGGCGGCCAGCACCGCCAGCGGGCCGCCGCCGTCCACGCGGTCCTCGCGCAGGTCGGACCAGGCCAGCATCTCGCCGCCCGGCAGCTCGACCCGCTCGGCGGGGGCCGTCTCAGTCGTCAACTCGTTCCTCCTGGAGGTTCGCCCAGCCCAGCAGCTCCCGCAGCTCGGCCGGCGTACAGCGGTGGTCGGCGCCGAGTTCGGCGCGGGCGATCTCCTCGGCGACCCGCTGGTCGACGTGGGCGCCGTGCAGCTCGGGCCACTGCCGGCGGATCCGCGCGGTCCCCCCGAAGGTGGGGTCCTCGTCGGAGAGCACCATCGGGTCACCGTAGACGGCCGGCTCGCAGCCGGCCGCGATGCCGTAGAAGATGGCGCTGGTGAGTCGGTTCGACGCCACCCGCCGGTGCCGGCGCAGCTCGGTCAGCTGGTTGTCGAGGAAGTACGGGTCGGTGTCCTTCCACCAGTGGCCGCGGTAGCCGTGGCAGATCACCCGGAAACCGGCCCGCTCGTAGAGCCGGCGCACCCGGCGCATCCCGTACTCGTGCCAGTAGAGGCAGACGGTCACCGGACCGGGCTCGGTGTCCCGGATCTCGGCGATCAGCCTCTTGTGGTCACCACGTACGTGCTGGCCCTCCCAGCCGTGGAAGGGGTACCAGATGGTGCCCTCCCGCTCGGACTCCGGCGGCGCGTCGGGCTGCATCGCCAGCAGGTAGGCGAAGGGCGCGCCGGTGACCACGACGTTGCGCCGCCCCACCGACCATGCCCGTCGCCGGGTCTGCTCCGACCACAGCAGGCTCGGCGTGAACTCGGCGTACGGGTGGCCCGGAGCCAGCCCGTCGCCGATGTTCCAACCGTGCTGCACGTATCCGTTGATCCTCGGCGGGTGCCCGTCGCCGAGCCCGCTGTACCGGGCCAGCACGTGGGCGTGGCCGTAGAAGTGGTTCGCGTGGTGCATCCGTTCCCAATCAGGCCGCAGCGGCCGTACGCGTCGAACCGGCGCGAAGCGCGGCACGGAGGGCGTCGATGACGCGGTCCTGGTCCGCCTCGCTCAGGTCAGGATAGAGCGGCAGCGACAGCTGCTCGGCGTAGAAGGACTCGGCGACCGGGCACGAGCCGCGCCGGTAACCCAGGTCGGCGAACGCCGGGTGCCAGTGCACCGGGATGTAGTTGACCTGCACGCCGATGCCGGCGGCGCGCATCCGGTCGTACACCTCGCGGCGCCGCCCCTCGAGCACCCGGATCGGGTAGAGGTGCCAGGCCGGCTCGGCCCAGGCCTTCCGCTTGGGGATCGCCACGCCGGCGAGGTCGGCCAGCGCCTCGTCGTACCGGGCCACCAGGGCGGACCGGCGGGCGACGAACTCACCGAGCCGGCGCAGCTGGCTGCGGCCCAGGGCGCAGAGCACGTCGGGGAGGCGGTAGTTCAGCCCGAACTCGTGAACCTCGTAGTACCAGCCGCCCTCGTCCGGGAAGCGCAGCTCGTCGCGCTCGCGGACCTGGCCGATGGTGCGGAACCGGCGGGCCCGCTTCAGCACGGCCGGGTCGAGCGCGGCGACGGCGCCACCCTCGGCGGTGGTCATGTTCTTCGTGGGGAAGAACGAGAAGGTGGTCAGGTCGGCCAGCGAGCCGACCGGCCGGCCGTGGTACATCCCGCCGATCGAGTGCGCCGCGTCGGCCAGCAGCAGCGCGTCGCTGCCCTCGACCGACTTGCGCAGCGCGTCGTAGTCGGCCGGGTGGCCGGCGTAGTCGACCGCGGAGACGACCTTGGTGCGCGAGGTGACCGCGGCGGCGGCCGCCGCCGGGTCGAGGCAGAAGGTCTCGTCCTCGACGTCGGCGAACACGATCTTCGCGCCGAGGGCGACCGCGCTGCTGGCGGTCGCCACGAACGTCATCGGCGGGACGACCACCTCGTCGCCCGGGCCCACCCCGGCCGCCGCGTACGCCACGTGCAGCGCCGCGGTGCCGTTGGAGACGCTGGTGACGCCGACCCCGCCGGTCCACTTGGCGAGGTCGGCCTCGAAGGCGTCCACCTGCGGACCGGTGGTGAGCCAGTCGCTGCGCAGCGCCTCGACCACCGCGGCGACGTCCTCGTCGGTGACGGACTGCCGCCCGTAGGGGAGCATCGCCGTCACGCGCCGGTGATGCCGAGCATCTCGCGCAGCTGTTCCACGCTGAGCCACTCGTCATTGGTGTCCGACTGGTAGGCGAAGCCGTCCGGGACCGGCTCGCAGCCGACCGGCGGCTGGTAGCCCCAGGTGGCGATGGTCGGCTGGACGATGAACCGGCCGTCGGCGCGCAGCGTCCGCCGGCTGTCGTCCGGGGAGATCATCTCCTCGTGCAGCTTCTCGCCCGGGCGGATGCCGACCTCGTGCGTGGTGGCGGCCGGGGCGACCGCCTCGACCAGGTCGAGGATCCGCATGCTGGGGATGCGCGGGACGAAGAGCTCACCGCCCTGCATCTGGTCGAAGGAGTCCATCACGAACTGGACGGCCTGCTCCAGGGTGATCCAGAACCGGGTCATCCGCTTGTCGGTGATCGGCAGGCTCTTGCCCTCCGCGGCCAGCCGGCGGAACAGCGGGACCACCGAGCCGCGGCTGCCCACCACGTTGCCGTAGCGGACCACGGCGAACCGGGTCGGGTGCTGCGCCGCGTAGTGGTTGGCGGAGACGAAGAGCTTGTCGCCGACGAGCTTGGTCGCGCCGTACAGGTTGATCGGGCTGGAGGCCTTGTCCGTGGAGAGCGCGATGACCTTCCTCACGCCGGCCTCGATCGCGGCGTCCACGACGTGCTGGGAGCCGGTGATGTTGGTGGCGATGAACTCCGAGGGGTTGTACTCCGCGGTGTCCACCTGCTTGAGCGCGGCGGCGTGCACCACGTGGTCCACGCCGTGCATCGCGCGGGTCAGGCGGTGCCGGTCCCGGATGTCACCGATGAACCAGCGCAGCCGGGGGTCGTCGCCGAGCTGCTGGCGAAGCTCGTACTGCTTGAGCTCGTCGCGGGAGAACACCACCACCCGGGCAGGATCGGCCTCGGAGAGGACGTGCCGGAGGAAGGTCTTGCCGAAGGAACCCGTTCCCCCGGTGATGAGAACAGATGACCCATTCAGCTCACTCAATTTGGTGCTCCCATAGTCGTGGATGGAACGGCGGCCCTCGGCCGTCCGGCCGGTCGAGACGATAGTCCGAGCCGGTGAACGCGCCGACGCGCCCAGGTTAATGCGCCCGGGGAACAACGTGAAACCCGGAGGTGCGACGGTTGAACGTTCGCCGCGGCCCGCGGGTCGCCGACAGACCGGCCGGCCTCGCTACACTCGCCCCGCACGACCGGCCAGGCCTGCACGGTTCGCCGCGATGGACGTGGGCCCCCGCCAGGTTCGGCGATGGGTCCGCGCCGCGGTCGCGGCGGAGGTCCCGTGCACTCTACCCGGAGAGCGCCGAATGGTCGACCTCGTGCGATCTTGAGACGTCGCCGCGACGGTCGCGGCGCCGACCGGACCAGGAGGCGGAATGGCGCCCGGCACCGACGTGATGGAGCGGAACGCACCCCCCGCGCCGCCGCCACCTCCGGGCGACCGTGGTCGCCGGTGGGTGGTCCCGGTGGTGCTGCTGGCCGGATGGCTGCTCAACGTCGGCTGGCGACTGTGGCTGGCCCGGCACATCACCCTGCCGATCGCCCACACCGACGAGGACAGCTACCTGAACACGGCGCGGGCGCTGGTCGGCGGCCCGGGCGGGTTCAGCACCGAGAACGCCCCGTTGCGCCGGGTCGGCTACCCGCTGCTGATCTCGCCGGCCTTCCTCGGCGACCATGCCTTCGTCACCACCTACCGACTGGTGCACCTGATCAACGCGATGGTGAACTCGGCCATCCTGCCGCTGGCGTACCTGCTCGGCCGGCAGTTGTTCCAGCTGCGCCGCTCGTACGCGCTGGGCGCCGCCTTCGCCGCCGCCACCCTGCCGGCCACCGCCTTCTACGCGGGTGTCGCCATGATCGACGCGGTGATGGCGCCGCTGCTCGTCGCGTGGCTGCTCGCCGTGCACCAATGGATCCGGCGCGGCCCGGCACTCCTCCCGGCCGTCCTCGTCGGCGTGCTCGCCGGCGCGTTCCACCTGCTGCACGCGCGCGGCCTGGTGATCGTGGCCATCCACGCCGCCCTGGCCCTGCTGCTGTTCATCCGCCGCCGGATCACGCCCGCCGGCCTGCTCGCGACGCTGCTGCCGGTGCTCGCCATGGCGCTGCTCAACCAGGCGGTCATCCACCTGCTCGGGGACAAGATCTACCTGCTCGGCACCGCGCCCGGCGGCAGCACCGTCAAGGCCGTGGCGTCCGGTCCCGGGCTGCTGAAGCTCGGCGCCGCGGTCGGCACCCAGCTGTGGTATCTCGTGGTGATCACCTTCGGGCTGGCCGGGGTCGCCTGGGCGGCCGCGGTGCGTGCGCTGTGGCGGTCGGAGCGCGACGACGCGTACCGGTGGACCTCGGCACCGCCCTGGTGACCACCGCCGGGGTGGCCAGCGGCGCCTCGGTGATCCTGGCCGGCATCACCAGCAAGCCGCTCGACGCGATCTACGGCCGGTACGTGCAGATGCTGGCGCCGTTCTGGCTGCTGGTCGGCGTCGGCGTGCTGCTCGCCGCCGGGAACCGGGTGGCGCTGCGCCGGGCGGCCGTCGCGGCGGCCCTGCTGGTGCTGGGCGGGGCGATGGTGGCCGCGCGGCTGGCGTACGTGAACAGCCGCGGACATGAACTGCGGTACGGCGGCTTCAGCGCGCCCGACCTGATGGCGCTGACCGGCGGTTGGCGGCAGATGCGGCCGGTGACGGCGACGGTGGTCGGCCTCATCGGACTCCTGGTGCTCGTCGTCGCGCTCCGGCTGCCCCGACTGCGTCTGCCGGTGCTGGCGGCGCTCGTCGTGGTCAACCTCATCTGTATGAACCTCATCACGGACCGGCTGGTGCGCTCGTTGGAGGAGGGCACCGGGCCCAGGCCCCTGCTGGCCGAGGTCGGGGTGCGCCGCGGGGAGCGGGTGGCCGCGTCGACCGGCGTGGTCTACACCCTGCGCTTCAACCTCGGCCACCAGGTGACCTGGGCGGATGTCCGCTGGTTCGGCGAACGGCCGCCGGCGAACGCCCAGGTGGTGCTGACCCGGTGGGACCCGGGCCAGCCGGGGGACTGGGACGGCGCCCGGTACGGCTTCGTCCGGCTCGGCGGCAACGTCGACCAGCACTGGGCGGCGTGGCGGCGGAGCTGACCCGGGCCGTGGACTGGCCGGGGGTCCGAATCGTCGCAATCAGCGACGGCGACGCTTCTCCCGGTCAAGCGAGATCGGGATCACGGTGATTTCCCGGCCGTCCGCAGCCCGCTGTTCCGGCCTGCCCTCCGCGAAGCGGAACCGGCGGTTCATCTGCCGGACCACGGCGTTGTGCTCGAGCACCTCGCCGTGCAGCCGATCCAGCTTCAGCTCGTCGAAGGCGTGGTCCACCGCCTCCCGCATGACCTCCAGCCAGGCGGGCAGGGTCTCGCCGCGCTCGGCAAGGCCGTCGGAGTCGAGGTAGAAGCCCCAGGAGCCGACGCGGGGCTCGGTCTGGGAGACGTCGAAGAAGCTGACCACCCCGGCCGGGACCCCGTCGCGGACGTAGATCAGCACCCGTCGGGTCGGGTCGGTGCGGACCCGGGACCACCATTGCGCGTGCTCGGCGGGAGTGATCTCGTGACTGGTGATGCTGACGTCACGGTTGGTCTTCTGATTACGCCAGGACAACATCCGTTCGACATCGTCCTCGGTCGCCTCGCGCAGCACGTACCCCTCGCTTTCCGGCACCGCCTTGGGAGCCGTCAGGCACCTTACCCGGGAGACCCGGCAAAACGGCCGAGCCCTTCGCTGGCTGTACACTCCGGCGCATGAATCAACTGACTCGCTCCCAGATCCGCGACCTGATGGAGCAGGTGCTGAAGAACCAGGGCAAGGTCCTGCCGGACGACGACGCGGCGGATCTTCGCGAGATCGGCTTCCGGTCGCTGGACTTCTCGGAGCTGGCCCTGCGGGTGGAGGACGAGACGGGCGAGGAGCTCAACTTCGACGCGCCCGGCCTGCGGCGCATCGCGACCGTCGGCGACGTCCTCGACTTCCTCCTCCAGCTGCAGCAGCAGTGAGCCACGCGACGTCCCGAACCGTCCCGGCGGCGCACGGCGAGCCGGCCGGCCTCGACAACCGGGTCGTCGTCGGCGGCACGGCACTGACCTGGCGGACGCTGCCGGACGTACGGCTGCCGGAGCCGGCCGCGGCGCTCGCCGACTCCGGCCGCGACGCGCTCGCCGCCGCCCGGCACCACGCGACCCACGGCACCGAGCTGCTGCTCACCACCCTCAGCCGGGTCGACGACACGATGCGCGCCGACCTGCGCGACAGCGGCTTCACCGTGACCACGCTGCGCGACGGCGTGCCGGAGAGCGTTCCGCCGGCCCGGCCGCGCCCCGCCGAGCCCGGCCGGCTCTGGCTGCTCACCTCCGGCTCCACCGGCCGGCCCAAGCGGGTCGGTCACACCCTGGAGTCGCTGACCACGGTCCGGGGCACGCAGGCCGGGCGGACCTGGCTCTGCCCGTACGCGCCCGGCAGCTATGCCTGGTGGCAGGTGGTCACGCTGTCGCTCACCCAGCCCGGGCAGGACCTGGTGGTGGTCGAGCCCGGTGAGCTGGACGACTGGCCGGCGATCGCCGCCGCGCACGGGGTGGACGCCGCCTCCGGCACGCCCACCTTCTGGCGCCGGACGATCTACCGGGACGGCGCTGCGCTGTCCCGGGTGCCGCTGCGGCAGATCACCCTCGGCGGTGAACCGGTCGACCAGGCCATCCTCGACCAGCTGCGGGAGCTCTTCCCGGCCGCCCGGATCTCCTGGATCTACGCCTCGTCCGAGGTCGGGGCGTCCATCGTCGTGCACGACGGCCAGGCCGGCTTCCCGGTGCGCTGGCTGGACCAGGCCGCAGCCGGCCGGCCCACGCTCTCCGTGCGGGACGAGGAGCTGGTGATCAGCTCCCCATACCACGGGGTGGGCCTGGACGGCCCGGTCCGCACCGGCGACCGGGTCCGGATCGAGGGGGACCGGGTGCTGATCACCGGCCGGCTCGACTCCGACGAGATCAACGTCGGTGGGTCCAAGGCGTCCGCCGGCGCCGTCCGGGACGTGCTGACCGCGCATCCCGCGGTGGCCTGGGCCCGGGTGACCGGCCGCCGGGCGCCGCTGCTGGGCCGGATGGTGGTGGCCGACGTGGTGCTGACCCCCGGCGCCGAGCAGCCGGACGAGGCCGCGCTGGTCCGGTGGTGCGCCGACCGGCTGCCCGAGCACGCGGTACCGCGCCGGATCCGCGTGCTGACCGAAATTCCCGTCAAGGAGACTTTGAAGAGCGATGTCTGATCTCGTCGACGCCCAGCTCGTCCCGCCCGCCACCGTGGTCCTCGTCTCCGGCGGGTCCCGGGGCCTGGGCCTGGCCATCGTCACCGACCTGCTGGGCCGGGGCCTGAAGGTGGCCGCGTTCGCCCGTACCGTCACGCCGGAGCTGGAGAAGCTCGCCGCGGAGCACCCGGACCGGGTGCACGTGGGTTCGGTCGACGTCACCGACCAGCAGGCCAGCCAGGCCTTCGTCAAGGAGGTCGAGCAGCGGCTCGGCCCGATCGACGGCATCGTCAACAACGCCGCTGTCGGCCAGGACTCGCTGCACGTGCACACCTCCACGGACGGGATCGCCCGGATCATCGAGACGAACCTGACGGCGCCGTTGCAGCTGACCCGTTTCGTGGTGCGGCGGATGTTCGCCAAGGGCCTGAAGGGCCGGATCGTCAACATCACCTCGATCTGCGCGCAGCGTGGCTTCCCGGGCCTGGTGGCGTACTCGGCCACCAAGGGCGGAATGGACGCGGCCACCCGGTCGCTCGCCCGGGAGCTGGGCGGACGGGTGCTGGCGAACGCGGTGGCGCCCGGCTTCTTCGCCTCGGAGATGTCGGCGGTCCTCGGCCAGACGCAGCTCGACCAGATCGTGCGGCGTACCCCGACCGGTCACCTCACCGAGCCGGAGGAGGTCGTGCCGGTGGTCCGGATGCTGCTCTGCGAGCAGACCAACATCAACGGCCAGGTCATCGTCGTCGACGGTGCCGCCTCCATCTGAGCTGGAGCGACCGATGCGGTCCGGGCCCCGCGCACGGTGCCGGCCCGCGCCCGGTGCCGGCCCTGCTCTCCTGCGCCGAGCGGCACCTGCGGGTCGGCACCGCCGACCAGCTCGCGTCGGCGGTGACCCGCAGTCACCTCGACGACGGGCGGTGCGTCGGCTGGTACGGCCCACCGGCCGACGGCTGGCGGGTGGCCCTCGATGCGGAGCGGGCCGACGCGCAGGTGCCACCGGCGCTGGCCCGGCGCTTCGGCCAGAGCGACTTCTGGGCCCGCTGGACCCGCGCCGAGGCGCTCTGCAAGCTGGCCGACGTGCCGGTGCTGACCTGGTGGCGGCGGTACGGGCTGACGGTCCCCGGCGACGCGGTGGCGGTGTGGCGGACGCTGCGCCTGGCCGACCTGGTGGTCACCGTCGCCTTCGCGCCGCTGCCCGACCCGACCCCCGCACCCGGGGGCGCCAGCCGGCCTGACGTTCGTGAACGACAAGGGACGCCGCCGAATCCGGCGGGCGGTCCCTGTGTTCGTCAACGCCTCAGATGAGGTCCCAGCTCAGCGCGGTGCCGCGCGGCACGTCGGCGGTGAAGGTCCGGCCGAGCACCCGGTCGATCTCCACCGGCGCCAGGCCGCCGGCCGGCCGGATCGAGCGGACGTTCTGCGCGGTCACCGGGTCGCCCGCGCGGACGTCCTCGACCACCCAGAGGGAACGGCGGAAGCGCAGCCCCTCCCGCTCGGCCGGGGTGGGGCCGACCGCGGCGCCGCCGAGCGCGGCGAACGCCCGCTCCGACTCGGCGACCAGCGCGGTCAGCTCCGCCGGCTCCAGCGAGAAGTCCGAGTCGACGCCGCCGTCGCCGCGGTCCAGCGTGACGTGCTTCTCGATGAAGCAGGCGCCGAGCGCCACCGAGGCGATCGGCACGCCGATGCCCGGGGTGTGGTCGGAGAGCCCGACCGGGACGTCGAAGGCCTTCGCCAGCACCGGGATCCGCAGCAGGTTGCTGTCCTGCGGCGGCGCCGGGTACGACGCGGTGCAGGCCAGCAGGATGATGCCGCCCGCGCCGCCGTCCCGGGCGGTCCGCACCGCGGCGTCGATCTCGGCCATGGTGGCCATCCCGGTGGAGATCACCATGGGCTTGCCGGTGCTGGCGACCAGCCGGATGAGCGGCAGGTCGACCAGCTCGGACGAGGCGATCTTGTATGCCGGCGCGCCCAGCTCCTCGAGCAGCTCGACCGCGGTGGGGTCGAACGGGGAGGAGAAGACGGTCAGCCCGCGCTCGCGCGCCCGCTCGAAGATCGGGCCGTGCCACTCGTACGGGGTGTGCGCCTTTTCGTACAGTTTGTAGAGGTTCTGCCCGCCCCACAGGTCGTGCCCTGCGGAGATGCGGAACGCCGGAGTGTCGACGTCGATGGTGATGGTGTCCGGCCGGTACGTCTGCAGCTTGAGCGCGTGCGCCCCGCTGGCCGCCACCGCGTCGACGATCGCCAGCGCCCGGTCCAGGTCACCGTTGTGGTTGCCGGACATCTCCGCGACCACGAAGGGCCGCTCCCCGGCACCGACCGCGTGCGGCCCGATCTTCACTGTCGCCGTCATGCGAACCTCTGCTCACTTTCCTCCGCGCCGTCGGGCGCGCTGTCGCCGTCGTCGTCCGCCGGTGTCGCGGACGACCTGGAAATCGGTGCGGGGGACGGTCGGCCCGGTTCCCCCACGCGTCCCTGGCCGGAACGGGTCACCGCGCGCCGGGGGCCGGCCAGCGCGTCGGGCTGCGCCGTCGCCTCCTGGCCCGCCGGCGCCGGACGTGGTGCCGGCGCGACGAACGAGCTGGTCGACTCCGGCGCGGCCGCCGGCCGGCGAAGCCGTCCGCTCAGGCGGTGCGCGGTACGCAATGCAGAGTACGCGAGATAGCTGTCACGGCCCATCAGCCGGTGCTTGAGCCCGGCCACACCCCCCCGGGCGCGGGTAGCCACCGGCCGGCAGGTGTCGGCGGTAGTGCTCGGCGGCTCTGCGGAAGAAGTCCCGCCGCAGGTGCGGCAGCAGCCGTCCGTCGTTCCCCACGACCACCAGGAAGTGGTTGACCATCAGGGCGAACACCTCGGCCCGGAGCTGGTCGCCCGGGTCGCGCCGGTCCACCCAGGCGAGCATCCGGTCGTACTGCTCGAAGGCGTCGAAGTGCCGGTCGCTGCGCGTCGAGGTGATCGCGCCGGCCCGGCCCTGTCGGTAGAAGTAGCAGACCCGGTCCAGCACGGAGATCTTCTCTGCGCCGATCAGCAGCGGGTGGCTGAACGGGACGTCCTCGTACCAGCCGGGGAAGAAGCGCAGCTCCAGCTCGTCCAGGAAGTCCCGGCGGACGATCTTGTTCCAGGCGGTGTGCTGCACCCGGAGCAGCTCCGGCCGGTCAGCCAGGCGCACCACGGCCGGCACCCCGCGCAGCAGGTGGCTGCTGGCGTCGACCTCCAGCCGCCCGTCCTCGTGCGCCCGCAGGTGGTCCACGATCAGCACGTCCGGCTGGTGCTCGCGCAGCCGCTCCAGCACGGCCGGCGCCGTGCCCGGCGGCAGCCAGTCGTCGCTGTCGACGAACCAGACATAACGGCCGGTAGCCACCTCGAGGCCGGCGTTGCGGGCCAGCCCCAGGCCGACATTGCTGGTCAGGTGCACGGTGCGGACCCCGGGGTGGGTCGCGGCGTACGCGTCGAGCATCTCGCCACAGCGGTCGGGCGAGGCGTCGTCGACGCCGATCAGCTCGACTGTTTCCGCCTCCGCCGGGGAGAGCCCGTCGAGGACCGAGTCCAGGCACCGGTGGAGATACTCCTCCACCCGGTGTACGGGCACGACGATGCTCAGCAGCGGTAGGTCCGTCGGCTCGTTAACCACTCGCAAACCCTTCGCGTTCGAAGTAGCGGGACCCGGAACCTGACGTAGCCGGCTGGGCAGAGCACCGGAACACCGTTCCGGACAGGTTAACGGGTGCGGAGTCGGCATGCCGGACCGCCCACCGCCGGCCCGAACCGGCGGCAGCCACCGCCGCCCGGCGCCGTCATGGTCACGCACCCCCCGGAGCGACCGGCGCGGCGGTACCAGCGGGTAGGGTGCCCGGCGGGCGGCACCGGCCTGGGGACGCCGTGCGGCCCCGAGCCGCGCGCCGTTGCAGGACGCGGCCGAGGAGGAGACGTACGTGCTGGTGACCCCGCTGACGGGCCGGATCCCGGCATGACGAGCATCGCCACCACGGCACCGTCCGGTCCGCCGAGCCCTTCCCCGGCCAGGGCGAGCCGGTTGCCCTCGCTGACCGGGCTGCGCTGGATCGCCGCGCTGCTGGTCTTCGGCTTCCACGCCGGCACCATGCGGATCATCGCCGAGCCGGACTTCACGCCCGTGGTGGACCGGCTGTTCACCCTCGGCCTCTCCGGGGTGCAGTTCTTCTTCATCCTCAGTGGATTCGTGCTGGTCTGGTCCGCCCGGCACGGGGAGCGCCGGCGCGACTTCTGGCGGCGGCGGCTCGCCAAGATCTATCCGAACCACCTGCTGATGTGGGCCGTCGTGCTGCTGGTCGGGCTCTGGTTCGCCGATCCGGTCAACGTCCGGGCCACCCTGGAGAACCTCTTCCTGATCCAGGCCTGGGACCCCACCCCCGGCTATTTCTACAGCGTCAACACGGTGAGCTGGTCGCTCTCCTGCGAGCTGTTCTTCTACCTCTGCCTGCCGCTGGTGCTCCCGGCGATCCGCCGGCTGCGGCCCTGGGCCCTCTGGGCGCTGCTGGCCGCCGTGCCGCTGCTGATCGTGGCGCTCTGGCCGGGGCAGCGGCTGGTGCCCGACGCCAGCACCTGGTGGTTCACCCAGATCTTCCCGCTGGTGCGGTCCCTGGAGTTCTGGATGGGCGTCGCGGCGGCCGAGCTGATGCGGCGTGGTCACTGGCGGGGGCCTGGGTTGACCCTGGCCAGCGTGATGTTCGTGGCCGCCTGGGTCTGCACGTACCAGTGGATCCGGGCGGAGTTGTGGGCCGCCGTGCTCTCGGTGGCGTACATCCTGGTCATCGCGGCCGCCGCCGACGCGGACGTGCGCGGTCGGCGGACGCCCTGGCAGTCCCGCCCGATGGTCTGGCTCGGTGAGGTCTCCTTCGCCTTCTACCTGGTCCACGTCTTCGTGATGGTGACCGTGCTCCGGCTCGCCGGCCGCTACGGCGTCGGCCTGCCCGGCTGGTGGGGACCGGTGGGCGTGCTCGGTTTCCTGCTGGCCAACCTGGTGCTGGCCGGGCTGCTGCACCGCTACGTGGAGACGCCGATGATGCGTCGGCTCGGGCCGCCGCGGCGCCGGCCGGTCGCCGACGCCACTCCGCCGGCACC
>JAEVHO010000094.1 GCA_016802835.1 Micromonospora sp. ATA32
TCCGACACGAGGGGGTACGCCGGGCCGCCAACCCCACCCTGGGCGGCGGGCGGCACGACCTGATCGCCTGGGTACGCCTCGCCGACGACCCGCCCGGACGGTCACCCGGATCCTGCCCGACCTGCCCGGCGCCGGCTCACCGACGGCCGTGGTGGCGCTGCGCCGGCCCCGTGGCGCCGCCCGTTGCTGAGGTCCGTGATGGCCCCTCAACCCACCCCGCGGCCGGCCGCCGGTCGACCGGCCGGCCCGAAGCCCTCCGCCGATCGCTCTGCCGTCCCGCCGGCGGCGGCCGGTCGTCAGCCGGCGCGGAACCCGCCGTCGCCCGCCGTCGCCGTGCCGACGGCGCAGCCCGTGGTCGGTGCCGACGCCGTGGTGCTGGTGCTGCTCGGGGTCTTCGCGACCGGAGCGGGCCTGGGCCGCACGGCGGGCCCGTTCGACTGGGCCGGTGGTGGCGAGTCGTCCGCGGCGCGGAGCGAGCCGGACAGGTTGCCGGCCAGCCGGCCGGTGAGCCTCTCCGTACCGGCGATCAAGGTGAGCGCCCCGGTGGGGGTCGTCGGCCAGGCTCCGGACGGGCACGATCGCAGTGCCCGCCGTGAGCCGGCACAACGAGACCGGGTGGTACGACCGCGGGCCGACCCCGGGCGAGCCGGGCCGGGCGATCATCGTCGGGCACGTGGACACCAAGAGCGGGCCGTCGGTCTTCTACGACCTGGGCAAGCTGAAGACCGGTGACCGGATCGAGGTGACCCGGGCCAACCGCAGTGTGGTCGTCTTCAAGGTCGACTCGGTGGAGCACTTCGACAAGGACAACCTGCCGGCCGACCGGGTGTACGGCGACGACGGCCCGCCCGGGCTGCGCCTGATCACCTGTGGCGGCGACTGGATCGGCGGGCGGACCGGCTACGCGGACAACGTGATCGCCTTCGCGTCGCTGGTCAGCTCCCGCGACCCGTAGGCCCGCAACGCTCAGACGCGGCGGCTCAGGCCCGGCCGGGCACCTGCTGGACCACCTCGAACTCCAGCAGGCTGGCCCCCGAGGCGACCCGCCGGCGCTGCTCGCCGCCCTCGCCGCCGGCGTGCGCGGCCCGGGCCGGGCGGCCGCCCACGCCTGGTATGCCTCCTCGGTCTCCCACCGGGTGTAGACGAAGTAGCGGGTCTCCCCGCCGACCGGGCGGAGCAGCTCGAAGCCCAGGAAACCGGGCGAGTTCTCCACGGCGCCGGCCCGCGCCGCGAACCGCCGCTCCAACTCCTCGCCGGCTCCGGGCGGAACGTCGATCGCGTTGATCTTCACGACTGCCATGGCTCCACCCTAACGGCGGGTCCCGATCGACCGCCCGCACCCGCCGCAGCGAGCAGACTGCCGGGGACTCGACCCCCGTCGCGACGATCGGGCCGCCCGCACGCGCCGCCCGTCGCCCGGTCGGGTCAGAAGGCCTCGATGGCGGGCACGAGGTCGGCGTCGACCACGATCGGGGCGTGGTCCGAGGGCCCCTTGCCCTTGCGGGCCTCCCGGTCGACGTACGCGGAGCGGACCGCGCGGGCGAACGGCGCCGAGGCGTACACCAGGTCGATCCGCATGCCCTTGTTCTGGTGGAACATCCCGGCCCGATAGTCCCAGTAGGTGTAGGGGTGCGGCCCCTTCATCGGGGTGGGCACCACGTCGGTGAGCCCGAGGTCGCGCAGTGCCGCGAGGGCCGCGCGCTCGGCCGGGGTGACGTGCGTCGAGGTCGCGAAGAGCGCGGGGTCCCAGACGTCGGCGTCGGTCGGCGCGACGTTGAAGTCACCGCAGACCGCGACGGGCGTCCCGCCGGCCAGCTCCGTCTCCAGTGCGTCCCGGAGGGCGGCGAACCAGGCGAGCTTGTACGCGTAGTGCGGGTCGTCCGGGGTGCGCCCGTTCGGCACGTAGATCGACCAGACCCGCAGCCCGTCGCAGGCGGCCGAGATGGCCCGGGCCTCCGGCTCGGGGAAGCCCGGATCGCCTGGAAACCCGACCGTCACGTCGGCCAGGCCGACCCGGGACAGGATCGCCACCCCGTTCCAGCGGCCGTCGCTGTGGCTGGCCACCGTGTAGCCCAGCTCGCCGACCTCGGCGACCGGGAAGGCGCCGTCCGGGCACTTGGTCTCCTGCAGGCAGACGACGTCGGGCCCGGTGGCGGCCAGCCACTCCAGCAGCCGGGGCAGGCGGGCCTTCACCGAGTTCACGTTCCAGGTCGCCAAACGCATGGCTCCAGCCTGCCCCATCCGTCGTCGCCGCGCCCGGTCAGCTCCCCGGGGTGTCGCCCGGGCGGCTCTGCTCGGCCAGGAAGCGCTCCAGCTCGGCGCCGAGTTCGTCGGCGGTGGGCAGCGGACCGGTCTCGGCGGCGAGCAGGTTCCGCTCGCCCTGCCCGCGGGCGAACGTGTCGTACTGCTCCTCGAGCGCCTGGACCAGTGCCGCGGCGTCCTCGGTCTGGGCGACCTGGCGGTCGATCTCGACCCGGACCACCTCGGCGGCGGAGCGCAGCCCGTCCCGGGGGAGCAACAGCCCGGTGCTGCGGGACACCGAGGCGAGCAGCACCTCGGCGGCGGCCGGGTACTCGGTCTGCGCGACGTAGTGCGGTACGTGGGCGGCGAAACCGAGGGCGTCCCGCCCCTTCTCACCCAGCCGGTACTCCAGCAGGTGGCCGACGCTGCCCGGGACCTGTACCCGCTGCAGCCACGGCTCGTACCCGGCGATCAGTTCGCGGCGGGTGGCGTGCGCGGTCACCCCCGCCGGGCGGGTGTGCGGCACCGCCATCGGGATCGAGTTGAGCCCGACGGTGAGCCGTACGTCCAGGCGGGCGGCGAGCCCGCCGACAGCGGCCACGAACCGCTCCCACTGCACGTCCGGCTCCGGGCCGGTGAGCAGCAGGAACGGGGTCTCGTCGTCGTCGTGCAGCAGGTGCAGTCGCAGCTCGGGCGCGTCGTAGTCCGCCCAGCGGTCCTCGACGAAGGTCATCCTCGGGCGCCGGGAGCGGTAGTCGTAGAGCTGGTCGACGTCGAAGCTGGCGATCGAGCGGGCCTCCAGGGAGGTGAGCAGCTGCTCCCGGGCGAGCCTGGTGGCGTTGCCGGCGTCGACGAAGCCGGTCAGCGCCTGGATCAGCACCGGCTGACCGAGGTCGGGCAGATCGTCGGTGAGCTCGTAGAGCTCGTGTGGGTCGAGCACCGGTTGGGACCTCCCTGAAAATGCGCCTACGGGTGGCCGTTCGCGGACGGCACCCGGTTCCGGGAAGGTACCCGCCCTGCCTGTCCATTCCACCGGCGGCCGGTCCGGCGGCCGATGGTGATCAAAGCCGGACGAATCCGGTTAATCTTACGAACGGCCGGCCCTGACCGACCGATCGGCCAGACATCGTCTCCGCCGAACGGACGAGACGGATGATCAAGGGTCGCCCTGGTCGCCGCTGCCCGGTCCATGCCCGTGCACCCGGATCCGTGCCGGCCTCCCGGTATGCCGGTTCCAGGAGGAGTGTCGGTTCGCCGCCGACCCGGAAGCCAGATGTCCGGTTTGCAGGGCTTTTTTGTGATCAGGGCCACGTGATCACCGTGAGTGATCATGCCCCTCGCCTGCTTAGCCTCGTCAAATGCGTGACGACGGCACCATCGACGACCAGTACGCCCACGAAGGCACGACTGGCCGTTCGGACGATACCCTCTCGTCCGATCGGACCGGCGCCCTCCGCAGCCCCGCCTCGGCGTCGCGGCTCGGCATCCTCGCCCACCGCTCTCGTACCCAGCTGCGGCAACTCCATAACCTCACCGCCTCCGGGCGGGTTCGGGTGGCGCTCGCCACCGGCGTGGTCTGCTGCCTCGGGCTCACCACGTTCGCCCAGTTCCGCGACGACATCGCCGGCGGGGCGACCCGGGTCGACGCGAGCAGCGGTCAGGCCGATCTGGCGCAGCGGGCCCAGCAGGAGGTGGCCTCGCGCAGCCTCGAGCGGGTCCCCGCCGCCGCCGCGTCCCCCACGGCGCAGCCGACCCCGAGCGCGGCCAACCCGGCCACCACCGCCACCGTGAAGCCGAAGAAGAAGGCCAAGCCGCGTCCGGTCGACCCGGCTCCGGTGGCCGGCCTGGACCAGGTCCAGATGAACAACGCGAAGGCCATCGTGCGGGCCGGTCGGGACATGGGCGTGCCCCGGCGTGCCCTGGTCATCGCGGTGGCCACCGCAATGCAGGAGAGCAACCTCTACAACTTCGCCAGCGGCGTGCTGCCAGAGTCCCAGAACTACCCGCATCAGGCCGTCGGCTGGGACCACGACTCGGTGGGGCTGTTCCAGCAGCGCTCCAGCAGCGGTTGGGGGCCGGTGGGCAGCCTGATGGACCCCGGGTTCGCCGCCCGGCAGTTCCTCTCCGCGCTGCTGGCGGTGCCCGGCTGGGAGGACCTGCCACTGACCGTGGCCGCCCAGACCGTGCAGGTCTCCGCGTACCCGGACCTCTACGCCCAGCACGAGTGGGCCGCCACCGAGGTGGTCGACGCGTTCCTCGGGGCCGGGATGTAGCGGCCGGGCCGCGCTGATCCCACCACAGTGGACGGTTGGCGGTCGTCGCTCGGGGTACGCAGATTGCCAGTCTCGGGTACACATGACTCAGGGACCACCCACAGGAGGACGAGATGCCGACACTGATGCAGCGGATCAGCACGTTCCTGCGGTCGCCGCGCGGGCAGCAGCTGGTCGAGCGGGGGCGGCGGGAGATGGCCAAGCCGCAGAACCAGGCCAAGCTCCGGCAACTGGCCGCCAAGCTCTCCAGCCGCCGGCGCTGACCGGCACGGCCGTATCCTCGTTCTCCTACCCCCCGGGAGCATCCGTGACAGACCCCGCGCCGACCGATGGCCAGCCCGCCGCCCCCACGCCGCGGCCCGCGGTGGCTCCGGCCGCGCCGCAGGACGCCCCCGAGGCGCCGCCGGCCAGGCTGTGGGACCGGATGCGGGAGGATCCGCAGTACGCCCCGGAGCACCTCGCCCTGGAGGCGGTGCGCCGGCTCGGGCCGGAGGCCGCGCAGTGGGCCGACCGTGCCCGGACGGAGCACCCGGACGCCTCCGCCGACGAGCTCGCCGACCAGGCGGTGCGCCGGTTCGTCAACCGGGCCCGGCTCTCCGGCGCCGTCTCGGGCGCGGCGGGACTGCCCGGCGCGGTGATCGACATCGGCGTACTGGCCTGGACGCAGGCGCGGATGGTGCTGCACGTCGCGGCCGCGTACGGCGTGGACCCGGTGCACCCCGACCGGGCGACCGACCTGCTGGTGCTGCAGAGGGTGCACAAGGTGGCCGAGAGCGCCCGGCTCGCGCTCGGAGTGGCGGCCGGGCGGGAGCGCGCCGGCGCGCTGTTCGGCACCGGGGCGCAGAGCCCGCTGGGCAAGGTCATGCTGCGGTTGGGCGTACGGCTCGCCCAGATGGCCGGGATGCGGGCGGCCAAGCGGGTCTTCGCCAAGGTCGTCCCGGGCGCGGCGATCATCCTCGGCACCTGGGCCAACTCGTCGGCGACCAAGGACCTCGCCGACCGGGCCCGGACCCTCTACCGAGGCGGCCGGGGCGGCGTTCCGCAGCCCCGCCGGTCCTGAGCCGCCGGCTCAACTGGCGTAGCCGGCGGCCGGCCAGCTCACCTCGGCGAGCCGGTTCTGCCCGGCCGTGTTCGGGTGGAACCAGTCCAGGGCGTTGACCAGGCCCAGGGTGAAGCGCACCCGGTGCACCGCGCCGCCGTCGTGCCGGCAGCGGGAGCCGTACGCCCGGCAGGCGGCGCGCAGCTGCCCGTTGTAGGCGTCGATCCGTTGCCGGAAGGCCGTCCGGCGGGCCACGTCTGCCGGCTTCGTGGACGTCGGTTCGGCCAGCAGGGCCGGGCAGACGCCGTGCCGCCAGGCCCGGACCGCCCGCGAGTCGGTGTGCCCGACCTGCCAGAGCCGGTAGAGGTCGGGGAGGCTCACCACCAGCACCCGCGCCTTCGGCCGGCCCGTGCGCAGCACCCGCAGGCCCCGGTCCACCTCATCGCGGAACGTCGCCACCGGTGTCATCGCGTCGATGCCGCCCCGGCAGGCGTCGTTGGCGCCGATCAGCACCGTCACGTAGTCGGCGCGGTCGCGTACCGCCGCCTCGGCCTGCCCGGCCAGTGACGCGGCCCGGGCCCCCGGCGTGGCGTGATTGTGCGCCCGGCCCCGGATCGCCGGGTCGCGGTCGAGCAGCCGCCGGTAGTGGCTCTCCACCCGCAGGCCGTCCCCCGCTGACCAGGAGTTGCGCTCGCACGAGGTCAGCACGAGGCAGGAGCCGAAGCCGGTGGTGATCGAGTCGCCGAGGGCGGCCATCGTTCCCGGTGTGCCGGGCTGGGGGGACCCGCGGGACGGCCGGGGCGAGGCGGAGCCGCCGCCCTCGCAGGCGAGCGCGACCAGCGCCGCGAGGCAGGCGAGCGCGGCGACCCAGCGTCGAGGCATGACGTCCCCAGTCCCGGCAGCGGAGGGCAACTGCGCGGTAACTCTATGCGCCGGACGGGGTCCGTCGGTCCGGTCGTGTCGGCTTTCGGGCAGTCCGTACCGCTGGCCGCCCGAGCGTGGTAAGCCCCGTAGGCCGGGCTTCGGGGCTCAGCGCGGCACCCGCCAGGGCGCCGCCTGCCCGTGCAGCCACCAGTGCAGCGCCCGGGTGATCCGGGGCAGCACCAGGTAGGTCATCAGCGGGGTCAGGCAGAGCGTCATCAGCAGGGTGCGCGCCGCCAGCGGCACGCCGGCGATGAACCGGCTGGTGAGCAGCGTCGCGGTCAGGCTCAGCGGGAAGAAGGCCAGCCAGATGGTCACCGCCTGCTTCCAGCGCGGCGGCGAGGGCGGTACGGCCGGCTCGACGCCCGACGGGTCGACCGGATCGACGACGTGCTCCACCGGCGGGTCGAACCAGCCCTCGATGCCCGTACGCCGCTCCGTGCGGGTGTGCTCCACGAGGCCCTGGGCGGAGGTCAGCCACCAGTGCCGCTGCGGGGACTCCTCCCAGCGGCGCAGCGTCTCGTGGTCGGCGAAGCGGTAGAGCATGTGCCACTCCGGCGACCCGGCGGCGCTCTGCACCCAGCCCGCCCCGAGGAACCCGGGGAAGGCCTCGGCCAGCGCCGTGCCCGCCCGCATCCACGCCACCATCTCGCTGCTGCGGGCGGGGTCGACGCGTCGGGCGATGGCGACGGTCACCGGCACCGCGTGCGTCGTCGTGGTCATGCCCCATCCTCCGCCGCCCTGGCCCTTCCCGTCCGGTCTCGGCGGGCAGGTGTAACCAGGCCCACCGCGAGGGTCCCGCGGGTGCCCCACGGACCACCGCCGGTGTCCCGGACGCCGGATTACCCCACTGTCCGGCCGAATCACGGGGGGCCCGGTGAATTCCCGCTGCCCAGCCGGCACGGGGCGGCGGATAGCGGCCGAGGGCGGCACCGGGCGGCACCGGGCGGCACCGGGCGGCACCGGACGGCGGAGGTTATCCCCTCCGGCGTCCGGGTAGGTCGGAGGAATGACGAGATCCCAGCCCCGGCGTGCCCGCGGCACGGTCGGGCACGCGTACAGCGCGTTGAACCTCCGGCTCGCGCTCGCCGGTTTCGGGCTGGTGACCATGGCGATCTTCGCCGTGCTGGCCTTCCGGGCCGGCCTGGCCTGGCTGGGCGTGGTCTGCGCGCTCTTCGCCGTGGTCGCCGTGGTCGACCTGATCGTCATTCAGCGTCGCCGTGCCGCCCGCCACCGTGAGGAGCCGGGCGCGCAGCACTCACTCTTCGAGTGACAGGAGTACGAGATGCCCATCGCCACCACCAACCCGGCCACGGGACAGGTGCTCAAGACGTACGACCCGATGTCGGAGGAGCAGATCGACGCCGCCATCGAGCGGGCCGACCTCGCGTTCGACGACCTGCACGGCACGTCGATCGAGCAGCGTGGCCGGTGGCTGACCGCAGCGGCCGACCTGCTCGAGGCCGAGCAGGACGACACCGCTCGGCTGATGACCATCGAGATGGGCAAGACGTACGCGGCGGCGAAGGCGAGGTGGTCAAGTGCGCCAGCGCCTGCCGGTTCTACGCCGCCAACGCGGCGAAAATGCTGGCCGACCAGCCGGCGGACGCCAAGGCCGTGAAGGCCACCCGGGCCTTCGTCCGCTACCAGCCGATCGGGCCGGTGCTGGCGGTGATGCCGTGGAACTTCCCGCTCTGGCAGGTGATGCGGTTCGCCGCGCCCGCCCTGATGGCCGGCAACACCGGGCTGCTCAAGCACGCCTCGAACGTCCCGCAGACCGCCCTCTACCTGGAGGACGTCTTCCGCCGGGCCGGCTTCCCCGAGGGCGCGTTCACCACCCTGCTGGTCGGCTCCGACGCCGTCGAGCACATCCTGCGTGACCCACGGGTACGCGCGGCGACGCTGACCGGCAGCGAGGGCGCCGGCCGCTCCATCGCGCAGATCGCCGGCCGGGAGGTGAAGAAGACCGTGCTGGAACTGGGCGGCAGCGACCCGTTCGTGGTGATGCCCTCGGCCGACCTGGACCGGGCCGCCGAGGTGGCCACCACCGCCCGCTGCCAGAACAACGGCCAGTCCTGCATCGCCGCCAAACGGTTCATCGTGCACACCGACGTCTTCGACGAGTTCGCCCGGAAGTTCACCGAGCGGATGTCGGCGCTGCGGGTCGGCGACCCGATGGACTCCGCGACCGACGTCGGGCCGCTGGCCACCGAGCGGGGCCGCGACGAGGTGCACGCCCAGGTCCAGGACGCGGCGGACAACGGCGCCACCGTGCTGTGCGGCGGCGAGCAGCCCGCGGGCGACGGCTGGTACTACCCGCCGACCGTGGTCACCGACCTGACCCCGCAGATGCGGATGTGGTCCGAGGAGGTCTTCGGCCCGGTCGCCGGGCTGTACCGGGTCTCCTCCTACGAGGAGGCGATCGAGGTGGCCAACGGGACCAGCTTCGGCCTCGGCTCCAACGCATGGACCCGCGACCCCCAGGAGCAGGAGCGTTTCGCCACCGACCTGGACGCCGGAAGCGTCTTCATCAACGGGATGACCACGTCCTATCCGGAGCTGCCCTTCGGCGGCGTGAAGAACTCCGGGTACGGCCGGGAACTGTCGGCGCTGGGCATGCGCGAGTTCTGCAACATCAAGACCGTCTGGGTGGGGGAGGGCGCGGCCTCGGCCGGCGCCGGCGCACACGCCGAGTAGGCGGCGGACGGGTTGCCCGGACACCGTCATGGGTAGGAGATGCTCCCATGACGGTGTTCGGCTTCCACGCGTCCCATGAGCAGATCCATCCCCGCGCCCTGCTGAAGGCGGTGATCCACGCCGAGCGCGCCGGCTTCGATGCGGCCATGTCCTCGGACCATTTCTCGCCGTGGAGCGCCCGCCAGGGCCAGTCCGGGTTCGCCTGGTCCTGGCTCGGCTCCGCGCTGCAGGCGACCAACCTGTCCTTCGGCGTTGTCAACGCGCCCGGCCAGCGCTACCACCCGGCGATCATCGCGCAGGCGATCGGCACCCTCGGGGCGATGTACCCGGGTCGGTTCTGGGCGGCGTTGGGCACCGGCGAGGCGAGCAACGAGCACATCACCGGCGACGGTTGGCCGCGTAAGGACGTCCGCAAGGCGCGGCTGCGCGAGTGCGTCGACGTCATCCGTGCACTCCTCGCCGGTGAGGAGGTCAGCCACGACGGTCTGGTCCGGGTGGACCGCGCGAAGCTGTGGACCCGGCCCGAGGAGCCGCCGGCGCTGATCGGCGCCGCGGTGAGCGTGGCGACGGCCCGCTGGTGCGCCGAGTGGGCGGACGGGCTGATCACGGTCAACGCGCCGGTCGCGCACCTGCGGGAGATGACCAGCGCCTACCGGGAGGCCGGTGGCCGGGGACCGCTGCACCTGCAGGTGCACGTCAGTTGGGCGCCGGAGCAGGCCGAGGCCGAGGCGGTCGCGTACGACCAGTGGCGCAGCAACGTCTTCGCTCCGCCGGTCTGCTGGGATCTAGAGATGACCGACCACTTCGACGCGGTCTCAGCGGACGTGCCGATGGAGAAGGTCAGCCAGGCGGTGAACATCTCCGCCGACCTCGGCCGGCACGTCGGCTGGCTGGCGGAATACCTGGACCTCGGCTTCGACCAGATCGCCCTGCACCACGTCGGGCAGGAGCAGCGGGCCTTCATCGACACGTTCGGCGCCGAGGTGCTGCCGAAGCTGCGCACCGTCGGCTGAACCACCCCGGGGCGGTGGCTGTCCCGGAAGCCGGTTCGTCCGAGCATGATCGACGGCACGGCCTAGGCTCGTACCCCATGGAGGCTGTGTTCGACGTCGTCGTGTTCCTCGCGATCGCGACGGTCGGCGCGGCGCTGGCCCGGCGGCTGGGCCTGCTCGCGCCGATCCTGCTGGTGGTGCTCGGCCTCGCCCTCTCCTTCCTGCCCTTCTTCCCGCAGGTCCGGCTCGACCCGGACCTCGTCCTGGTCGGCATCCTCCCCCCGCTGCTCTACGTCGCGGCGCTGGAGACCTCGGTGCCCGCGTTCCGGCACAACCTGCGGCCGATCCTGCTGCTCGCCGTCGGGCTGGTGCTCTTCACCGCCTTCGCGGTCGGCATCGTCGTGCACCTGCTGCTGCCGGCGGCGCCGTTCGCGATCTGCCTGGCCCTCGGCGCGGTGGTCGCACCGCCGGACGCGGTCGCCGCCACCGCGGTGGCCCGCCGGATCGGCCTGCCCCGGCGGCTGGTGACGATCCTGGAGGGCGAGAGCCTGATCAACGACGCGACCGCGCTGGTCCTGCTGCGGGTCGCGCTCGTGGCGGCCGCGGCGGCGGCCGGCTCAAGCCTCAGCGTCCGGTACGTCGCCAAGGAAGTGGTCGTGGCCACCGGCGGCGGCATCCTGGTCGGCGCGCTCGGGGTGGTGGTCTTCGGCTTCCTGCACAAGCGGATCAGCGACCCACTGCTGGACAACGCGCTCTCGCTGATCATCCCGTTCGCAGTGGTCTTCGCCGCCGAGGAGATCCACGCCTCCGGGGTGGTGGCGGTGGTGGTCACTGGCCTGGCGCTCGGACACAAGCTCCCCCAGTTGCTGTCGGCCGCGTCCCGGCTCCAGGTCGGCGCCTTCTGGCGGCTGACCCGGTTCCTGCTGGAGGGGCTGGTCTTCCTGCTGGTCGGGCTCCAGCTCCCGGAGGTGGTACGGGACCTGAACGAGCCACCCGGATTCCTCGCCGGGATCACCGTCGCGGTGCTGCTCACCGTCTTCCTGGCCCGGTTCGTCTGGCTGTTCCCGGCCACCTACCTGGCGCGGCTGGTGCCCCGGGTCCGCCAGCGGGATCCGGCCCCGCGAGCGAAGTTCCCGATCGTGATCGGCTGGGCCGGGATGCGCGGCGTGGTCACCCTGGCCGCCGCGCTCGCCCTGCCGGTGCGCGGTGTGTCGTACCCGCGACCGCTGTTCATCTGGCTCGCCTTCGCGGTGATCGTCGTGACGCTGGTCGGACAGGGCGCCACCCTGCCGCTGGTGGCCCGGAAGTTGAAGCTGCCGCCGGACGACCCGGTGCAGGACGCCCTCTCCGCTGCCGGGGTGCAGCAGCAGGCCAGCCGGGCGGCCCAGGACCGGCTCGACGCGTTGGCCGAAAGCGCGCCGGCGGCTGTGGTGGACCGGCTGCGCCGGGTGCTGGAGAACCGGACCAACCTGGCCTGGGAACGGCTGGGGGGCGGGGACCGGGAAACGCCGTCCCAGGCGTACGGTCGGCTGCGGCAGGAGATGATCGACGCCGAGCGGGAGGTGTTCCGGGCCGCCCGGGACAGCGGCAGGATCCCCGAGGAGGTGCTGGTGCGGGCCTACCGTGACCTGGACCTGGAGGAGTCGTTGCTGAAGCGGGAGGACGACTGATGACCTGTCAGCACCTGGCCGAGGCCGCACCGACCGAACCGAAGGCCACGGACGTCTGCCCGGAGTGCGTCGCCATCGGCACCGACGACTGGGTGCACCTGCGCGCGTGCCTGAGCTGCGGTCACGTCGGCTGCTGCGACTCCTCGCCCAACCGGCACGCGAGCGGGCACTTCGAGCAGACCGGGCATCCGGTGATGCGGTCCATCCAGCCGGGTGAGGCGTGGCGCTGGTGCTTCGTCGACGAGGAGATCGGCTGATCGTCGACCTCCTCGCGGAGGCTGACCGGACCGGCGATCGCGTCGCACGATCTGGGACCGGTGCACGCCGTCCTGCTCAGTCACGACCAGCACGGTGCCAACCTGGACGACGCCGGCCGGGCGCTGCTGCCGTCGGCGGGTGTCGTGCTCACCACGGTCTCGGGCGCGCGCGCCTCGGCGGCGACGCGGGGGCTCGCGCCCTGGCAGGACCTTCGGCTGGCTGCGGCGGGCCGACCCGACCTGCGGGTGACCGCGACGCCGTGCCGGCACGGTCCGCCGCTGAGCCGGCCCCTCGCCGGCGCGGTCACCGGCTTCGCCCTCCGCTGGCCGGGTCAGCGGCACGGCGCACTCTGGATCTCCGGCGACACCGTGCTGTACGGGGGCGTCCGGGCGGTGGCCCGACGGCTGCGGGTCGGCACCGCGGTGCTGCACCTGGGCGGCGTGCGGTTTCCGGTCACCGGGCCGGTCCGGTAACAGCCTGACCGGCCGGCAGGCCGCCCGACTCTGCCGGCTGCTCCGGCCGCACACCGTGCTCCCGGTGCACTACGAGGGCTGGCGGCACTTCCGGGAGGGTCGGGAGGCGGTGGAGCGGGCCTTCACCCGGACGCCCGAGCCGGTCCGGCGGGCCGTCCGATGGCTGCCGCCGGGCGTGCCCGTCGACATCGAGGTGTGAACGCTCAGTCGAGGCGGCGGGCGAGGACCTGGCCGGGCCAGGGCTCCCGGCCCGGGCGCACGACGGTGAACGGCTCGGTGGCGGTGAAGCCGCAGCCCTCGTAGAAGCGCACCAGCGCCCGGTCGTCCCCGCCGTAGCAGTCCACCCGCAGCAGCCCCAGCCCGCGCGCCCGGGCCAGCTCCGCGGCGTGTTCCAGCAGCCGCGCCCCGATCCCCAGGCCGGCGTGCGCCCGGTCGGTGACCAGCAGGTTCACGTACAGCTCCGGCTCGGTGGCCGGGGGGACGTAGTCGGTGGCCGCGCCGACCACCAGCGCGCCGACCGCGCCGGCGGCGAGCCAGCGTGGGGACCTGTGCATACGATGCGCTCCTCTACTCCTCCAGTCCGTCATCCTTGGATGAGGACCGATCGGAGTCTGCGACGGAGCGCGTCACCTGGTCACTAGCCGCCGGCCGCCGCAGCGGCGACATGTCGCCAGGTGGACAATCGCCGTGCACCGACGGTGTGTGCCACGGTCACCGGCGGCTGCCCCGCCAGCCGTGCACGGGCAGCCCGAACTTGGCGACCAGCCGGTCGGTGAACGGGCGGGCCCGCAGCCGGACGATGCGCACCGGCAGGGCGCCCCGACGCACCGTCACCCGGGCGCCCGGCGGCAGGTCCCAGACCCGCCGGCCGTCGCAGGAGAGCACCGCGAGGGTGGTGAACGGGTCGACGGTGATCACGAAGGTGGACGTCGGGGCGGTGACCAGCGGGCGGCTGAACAGCGCGTGCGCGCTGATCGGCACCAGCAGCAGCGCCTCCACCTCGGGCCAGACCACCGGGCCGCCGCCGGAGAACGCGTAGGCGGTGGAGCCGGTGGGGGTCGCGCAGACCACCCCGTCACAGCCGTACCGGGACAGCGGGCGACCGTCGACGTCGACGAGGAGCTCGAGCATCTGGGCCCGCTCGCCCTTCTCGACGCTGATCTCGTTGAGCGCCCACGACTCGATCGTCGGACCGCCCTCGAACTCGGCGGTCACGTCCAGAGTGAGCCGTTCGTCCACGGTGTAGTTGCGTCCGACCACGTCGCGGACCGCCACGTCGAGGTCGTCGATCTCGGCCTCGGCCAGGAAACCGACCTTGCCGAGGTTGATGCCGAGCAGCGGCGCCTTGGCCGGACGGGCCAGCTCGGCAGCCCGCAGGAAGGTGCCGTCACCGCCGAGCGCGAAGACGATCTCGGCGCCCTCGGCGGCGTGCGGGCCGGTGACCGGCACCACGCCGGGCAGATCGAGATCCTCGACCTCCTCGGCCACCACGCGTACCTCGAAACCGGCGGCGATCAGGTCCGCCGCCACCGCGCGGGCGTGCTCGGTGCTGCGTCGGCGGCCGGTGTGCGTCACCAGCAGGGCGGTCCGGCTCACCGGGCAGGTCCTCCGTTCGCGACTGCGGGGCTCGCAAGCTCACTCCTCGCGCTCACCGGGCCGGTCCTCCGTTCGCGACTGCGGGGCTCGCAAGCTCACTCCTCGCGCTCACCCTGCCACCTCCTCCGCGGCCGCATCCGGCAGGTCACCGGACGGTGCCGGGCCGGACGGCCCGGCCGCCACCACGGCACGTACCCGCTGCGGGTCGGCCGGCGGCGAGTCCCGGCGTAACCATACGAAGAACTCGACGTTGCCGCTCGGTCCCGGCAGCGGGCTGGCCGCCACGTCCGCCAGACCGAGTCCGAGCGTGGCCGCCACGGCGGCCACGTCGAGCACCGCCTCGGCCCGCAGGGCCGGGTCGCGGACCACCCCGCCCGCGCCGACCCGCTCCTTGCCCACCTCGAACTGCGGCTTCACCATCAGCGCGAGGTCACCATCGGCGCGCGTGCAGCCGGCCAGCGCCGGCAGCACCAGGCGCAGCGAGATGAACGACAGGTCGGCGACGGTGAGGTCCACCTCGCCGCCGATGGCCTCCGGGGTGAGCGTACGGACGTTGGTCCGCTCGAGGACGCGTACCCGGTCGTCGGTGCGCAGCGGCCAGGCGAGCTGGCCGTAGCCGACGTCGACGGCGACCACCTCGGCGGCGCCGGCGCGCAGCAGCACGTCGGTGAAGCGCCGGTCGACGCGCCGGCGTCGAGGCAGCGCCGGCCTTCGACCCGCAGCCCTCTGGGGCCGAAGGCGGCGAGCGCGCCGGCGAGCTTGTGCCCGCCCCGGGAGACGTACTCGTCGGCGGGGTCCTCCCCGGTGACCAGCAGCGGGTCGGCGGGGGTCGACCATCGCGGCGGCCTTGCGGGCCGGCACCCCGCGCAACTTGACCCGGCCGGCCTCCACCAGCGCGGCAGCCTGTTCCCGGGATCGGGCCAGACCGCGGCGGACGAGTTCGGCATCCAGCCGGTTGCGACGTGCCATGGGTGGTGGGTTCTCCGGTCGGTCAGGCCTGGTCGATGGTGGCGAGGGTTTCCCGCAGCGTCTGGTACGCCGCCTCGTACTGGGCGATCTGGTCGGCCGGGGAGAGCGTCGCAGCATTGATCATCGCCTGCACCGCGGCGTCGACCGCCGGATGACGGTCGTCGGCGAACTCCTCCGGCCCTACCGGCGGCGGTCCGGGCCGCGGCCCGGGCGGTGGGGTCGGCCGGCCGCCGGGC
>JAEVHO010000095.1 GCA_016802835.1 Micromonospora sp. ATA32
GCGTCGACCGCCGCAGCTACCTCGCCACACTCACCATCGACATCATCGCAGGCCAACCCGCATTGACAGACCACGGCGATCCTTAACTTCACGGCCTTGACCTAAAGCCCCGGTTGTGGCCGGCGGTCGGAGCGCTGCCTCCTCCCGGGGGAGGAGGCGGAACGTCACCTCTCACGGGTGCCAAGCCAACTGGTACCTCCACAGGCTGCCCTTGGAGCGGGTGACGTTGCCTCATCCCGATCGGACGAACCAGCGGGATACCCAGTCGAACGAGAGCAAACAAATACCGAACAACCAGCTGGACGGTGCCCGCTTGAGCGCCTTGACCTGTTTGGCGACGCCGCTTGAGGCTCCGTGACGCACTGGGATGATCATTAAGGCCGGCAGGGCGCGAAGGGTCGGGTTCGATGGACGGGGATGTCGCACCAGTGCGGTTAGAGATGTCCTCCTCACTCTGGCTTTCGCAGTGCACGGTCCCGACGGTGGTCACGCTCAAGAGCTGCACTGTTCCGTGATGGTCGCCTCGGTCAGCAAGTGGCCACCGCCGGTCTCCCGGACGACCCGGACCGGCGCCGGCCCGGTCAGCGCAGTCCGGCGAACAGGTCGTCCTCGGGTACGGGCGCGCCAGTGGTGTCGCGGACCCGGACGAAGGTCTCCATGCCCATCAGTTCGGTGAACCGCTCCCTGCCCAGTTGCAGGAAGAAGATGTTCTCGGTCTGACTGGCATGCGTGGCCAACGCGTCGAACTTCTGCGCGCCGTAGCTGCTCGTGTCCACCCAGGTGGTGATCTCGTCGTCGGGCAGGCCGAGCTGCGGCCCCGGCTCCGCCGACGACGCGTCCGGCTCGGCCCACTCGACGCCGAGCTCCTGCATGATCCGGCCGAATTCCGCGAACGCCGAGCGCGGCACGGTGGTCCAGTAGACCTTCGAGGGAATGTCCGTCTTCGCGACAGCGGCCATGGTGATTCTGTGGGCCTGAATGTGATCCGGGTGGCCGTAGAAGCCGTTCTCGTCATAGGTGACGACGACGTCCGGCCGGTACTGTCGGATCAGCTCCGCCAGCCGGTCCGCCGCCTCTGCCACCGGGGTGCTCCAGAACGCGCTGGGCAGGTCGTTGGTCGGCCAGCCCATCATCCCGGAATCGGCGTAGCCGAGCGTCTCCAGGTGGGTGACCTTCAACGCCGCGCAGCTGGCCTCCAATTCCTCCTGGCGCATCGCCACCACGGCGGCCGGGTCGTGCCCCGGGTCGCCGGGCTTGACCCCGCCGGGGCCGTCACCACATCGCCCGTCGGTGCAGGTCACGAGCACTGTCGAGATCCCTTCCGCCGCGTAGCGGGCAAGGACACCACCGGTGCTCGTCGCCTCGTCGTCGGGGTGGGCGTGTACCGCCATCAAGGTCAGGGATCGCTCAGCCATGCCATCACCCTACGAGGGTCGTCGCGACCGCACTGGGCCAGCGGACCACGCCGCCGGTTCCAGGAAACGGGTTGGGCAGCGGTTTCCGCGCTGCGAAGCACCGTCTGAGACCGTGCCGTCCGGCACGACCATCAACCCGGCCGACGGCGGGTGGGTCAGTCCGGCCCTGGAGCCGGCGGCGCGACGCCGATAGGTCTCCTCCGCCGAGCAGCAGCAGTTCCGCGACCACGCCAGCGGCGGCGAGGACCAGCGGCTTGCGTTCTGGCCAGCGGCCGGCGGCTGCCGAGCAGAAAACGCGGTCAAGCCGCCGGGATGGCTGGGTACTGGTGCGGTTGTCCGGGCGAGACCGGATACTGCTGCGCGCCGGGGCCCGGGTACGGCGGCTGGGCCGCGTACTGCGGTCATTTCAGTCGGTGGTCCTATGACGGCAGGGTCAGTGCTGGCCGTACTCCTGGTCGGTGACGAGGTCGCCCCACTCGGTCTCCGAGCACACTGTCAGAGACGCCGCCGAGGTTGCCTCGCTCCAGCCGGGTGTAGTAACGGTGGACGGGCTGAAGAAGGGCGACCTGGTCGTGGCGTCCTTCGCCTTCCAGGACAACACCTGCGACTTCTGCCGGGAGGGCGTGCAGACCTCATGCCGCCACGGCGGGTTCTTCAGCCAGGCGCCGAGCTGATCCGTGTTCCGCAGGCGGCCGGCACTCTCGTCACACTGCCGGTCGGTGAGGACTCCGCGCTCCTGCCGTCGCTGCTGACCCTCGCGGACGTGTACGGCACCGGCTACCACGCCGCCAAGCGGGCCAACGTCACCCCCCGAACCACGGTCACCGTCATCGGGGACGGCGCGGTCGGCCTGCTCGCGGTGCTGTCGGCCAGGCAGCTCGGCGCCGAGCGGATCATCCTGATGGGCCGGCACAAGGCCCGCACCGACCTCGGCCGCGAGTTCGGCGCCACCGAGGTCGTCGCCGAGCGCGGCGAGGAGGGCATCGCCAAGGTACGCGAGGTCACTGGCGGCGACGAGGGACCGATCGGCTGGGACATGTTCGGGCGCAACCTCACCCTCACCGGCGGCCCCGCCCCGGTCCGCGCCTACATGGACCAGCTGCTGCCCGACGTGCTCGACGGCAAGGTCGAGCCTGGCAACGTCTTCGACCGCAGCGTAAGCCTGGACGAGGTGCCCGACGGATACCGCGCGATGGACCGTCGTGAGGCCCTCAAGGTCCTGGTCCGCCCCTGACCGGTCACGCTCCGGGGACACCGCCGGTGTCCCCGGAGGCGCTTGCCGGTGCTCCAAGCCGCTCGCCGCCCGATCCATCAAACGATGCCCGGTCCATCAAACGATGAAGGAGAGAGCCTGATGCCCGGATGGACACCTGACGAGCTCGCCAAGATCGGGCAAGCCGAAGAGCTCGAACTCGCATCGCAACGGGTGTCGATGCTCTGCGGGGTCTCTGCGGTGGACATGATCAGATCCTCTCTTCGGTCGATTCCGTTCGGTTCGACGATGGGCAGGTCGTAGGTAGGGCGCACGCTGTTCTCTATGCGGCCGATATCGGTGCCGTACACGTGTAGGGACACACCCCGGCCGTCGCGCCCGAGTTGGTCACCCGGTGGCCTGCCCGGCCGGGGCCGCCACTATGGGGTCGCAGACCGGTACCCGTGGTGCCGTATGGGAAGGAGGGCCCGGAGTGGGTCACCCGACATAAACGGCGGGCAGTACGTGTCGCACCGGCGGGAACCGCCATGATGAGCCGGTGAAGATCCTGTCCATCCAGTCTTCGGTCGCCTACGGCTACGTCGGCAACTCGGCGGCCGCCTTCCCCCTCCAGCGGCTCGGGCACGAGGTCTGGCCGGTACTGACGGTCCACTTCTCCAATCACACCGGATACGGCGCGTGGCGCGGGCCGCTGCTGGCGCCGGCCGACGTGGCCGAGGTGATCGCGGGCATCGCGGACCGCGGGGTCCTCGGCAGCGCCGACGCCGTCCTGTCCGGCTACCAGGGTGACCCGGCGATGGGCGCGGTGATCCTCGACGCGGTGGACAAGGTCAAGGCGGCCAACTCGGACGCGATGTACTGCTGCGACCCGGTGATGGGCGACGCCGGGCGCGGGATGTTCGTCCGGCCGGGCATCCCGGAGTACATGCGGGACATCGTCGTCCCGCGCGCGGACATCATCACCCCGAACCATTTCGAGCTGGACTTCCTCGCCGGCCGTTCGACGAATTCCCTGACGGAGTTGCTGGAGGCGGTCGACGTGGTGCGCGAGACGGGGCCGCGGCACGTCCTGGTCACCAGCGTGCTTCACGGTGACGTGCCGGTGGGCTCGCTGGAGGTGGTGGCCGTCTCGGACGAGGGCGCGTGGGCGGTGACCACGCCGCTGCTGCCGATCAACCCAAACGGCGGCGGCGACGTCACCGCAGCGCTGTACCTCGCGCATCTGTGGACGACGGGCGCGCCCGCGACCGCACTGGAACGCACCATCGCCTCCGTCTTCGCCGTCCTAGAGGCGACCCTCGCGGCGGGCACCCGGGAGATCCAGCTGATCGCGGCCCAGGACGCGATCGCCGAGCCGCCAGCCAGGTTTACCGCCCGGCGGCTGCGCTGACGCGACTTCCTGACACGCGGCACCCACTGGAGCGGGTCGGGAGCCCTGGGCGGTATCGCATCAGGTGAGAGGCTGGCCGTGAGCGAGCCTTCGTGCGGGCCTCTGTCGAGTAGCGGGGCGCTGCCGACGGTCGCGGCCGAGTGCCGCCAGCCGTCCGATTCGGGATGTGGCCAAGGAGTTGGGCGTTAACCACGACGTTGCGCAAATCAACATCAGCTTCTTCTCGGTGTCCATCAGCTGGCGTCCGTACGCCCGACCCGGCGGCTGGTCGATCCAGCGCCGGGTCGTGGAGGCACGGCAGCTGTGACCGAGGGCTCAGCCCGCCGACGGGTGGTCCCGTCGACTGCGCGGCCCATGCGGGGCGACGGCGTCGGCGAGGATCGCGGGTGAGGTGGCGAAGTTGAGTCGTACGAAGCCTGCCCCGCCGGTGCCGAAGACGTGCCCGGAGCTGAGGGCGACCCGCGCGCGGTCGAGGAACATCTTCGCGGGCCCGGCGACGTCGCGGGCCACGCCGGGTTCGCCGTCCGGCTGCTTTGTGGCGATGCCCAGCCCAGTGGGTCGAGCCAGGCGAGGTAGGTGCCCTCGGGGCGGTGGTATGTGACGGACGGGAGGTGCTTCGCCAGCAGCGTGCGGTTGGCGTCGAGGCCGTCGAGGAGGAGGTCGAGCTACTGCCCGCCGGCGCGGAACGCGGCGGTGTGCGCGGCGTGGCTGACGAAGGCGTAGAAGGGCGGGTACACGGGGGAGCAGACCACCACCGCTGAACTGCGCTGAAACCGCACCGAACGGCATCACCCCGGCCGTCGCCCGACTCAGCACCGGCCACGGCTCCGGACCCGGCACCGACGGTGGGTCGTGGAAGAAGATCTCCCAGCAGTCGGCGCTTCCGCCCGGCCGGCAGCCCGCTCCTGTGCAACTTGGCGTGGTCGAGTCACAGGTGTCCCTGAGGCGGCTGCCGGGTCAGGCGGACCCCCGTCAGGATTGCGGCGAGGTCCGACTCGGCATCAAACGGGCAAAACCTACCGCCGAGGGACCGGGCAGGCGTACCGGAGGTGGCCGCAAGAATTCTTGGCTTAACACTTGTGTCCTCCAGAGTTCACATCCTAGGCTGCGAACATCACAGATATCCATGAGCGTTTCCCCATATGTTCCCCCCGGCTGTGGCGACCCCCGATTGAGGTGACTGTATGAGTTCCGAGAACGGACATCGGTCAAGATCGATGAAAAGGCTCGTGAGTCTCGCCGTCATTGCTGCCCTCCTGGTTGCGGCGGCGCTCGACACCAAGTTCCTCTCGCCTGAGCAGGCGGCGGAGCTGAACCCGGCACCGTTCAGCGCAGAGAGCTACGCTGCGAAAGCATTTCCCGAGGTCGCGGGCGCAATCAAGGAGAAGGCAACGGACCTCGAGGTGCTGGCGCGGGCCGTCGCAGCGGACCCTACGGCCGCTGGCAAGCAGTACGGCCAGGACCTGGGCAGCGGTTCTTACGCCTTCCCCGTCAAGGTGACCGGCACGGTGGACCAGGTCGATGAGAACTTCATGCTGCTGAAGGTCTCCGGCGTGCCGGACGGTACCGCGGTTCGCGTCCCGGTGGGGCCGGCCCTCAGCGGAACGCCGGTCCGGGACGCCACGGGAAACATCAAGTTTGGTGATTTCGCAGGACAGACTGATTACCAGTCGGTGGCCAACCAGTTCAAGCTCCGGATGCAGCGGGACGTGCTCGCCAAGATCGACCCGGCGTCGCTGAAGGGCAAGCAGGTGACGGTCTACGGAGCCTGGTCGACGGGGGGGCCGCCAAAGTCCTTCGTCATCCAGCCGGTCGACATCGAGGCGCGGTCGTGATCGCGCCCAGCGCCTCCGCCGTACCCGGTGACGCGTATCCCGGCATGGACGACGACGTGGTGCTGCGCGCGGTCGAGATCACCAAGACATACGGTGTCACCCGAGCACTGAAGGGCGTCAACTTCGAGGTGCGACGTGGGAAAGTCACCGTTCTGTTTGGTGAAAACGGCGCCGGCAAGTCGACGCTGATGAAGATCCTCTCCGGCGTCGAGCGGCCGACGAGCGGTCACCTCGAACTCGACGGCACGGTTATCGACCTGCAGTCGACCACTCAGGCGGTCGACCGCGGCATCTCGATCATCCACCAGGAGCTCAACCTCTGTTCGAACCTGAATGTCCGGGACAACATCTTCGTCGGACGCGAGCTGCGCTCGCGCCGCGGTGGCGTGGCCTACGGGCGCGAGGGGGAGATCACCCGAGAGCTGATGGCGAGGCTGGAGGAGGACATCGCACCCACCACCCTGGTGGCTGACCTACGCCTTGGTCAGCAACAAGTGGTGGAAATCGCGCGGGCCCTCGCCACGAAGGCTCGAATCCTGATCATGGATGAGCCGACGTCAGCGTTGAGCGCCGCCGAGGTCATGGTCCTGTTCAAGGTCATTCGCGAGCTGAAGTCCCAGGGCGTGGCGATCGTCTACATCTCCCACCACCTTGAAGAGGCGATCGAGATCGCCGACCACGCCGTGGTCTTCCGCGACGGGGCGCTGGTCGCCAAGAAGGACGCGGCCGACATCGACCTGCCGTGGGTGGTGTCCAAGATGGTCGGGCGCGCTGCCGAGTATGACTTCTCCGGCGAGCCGCGCGGCCACGGGGACGTCGCCCTATCCGTCGAGAATGTCCGGGTACCCGATCCGGACGCCAGCGGCCGGGTGGCAGTCAACGACGTCTCGTTGCAGGTGCGCGCCGGAGAGATCGTGTGCCTCTACGGTCTGATGGGCGCAGGCCGCACCGAACTGCTGGAAGCGCTTGCCGGGCGGCAGCCCATCGCGGCTGGCCGGGTGCTCCTGGGAGGCCGGGACCTGCGTCGACTCTCGATCGAGGAGCGGATCTCCAGCGGCATCGGACTCGTTCCCGAGGATCGCCAGCGCGACGGCCTCGTCCAGCTCATGTCCGTCGGGGCGAACATGTCGCTGTCCAGCCTGCTGTCCATGGTCAAACGCAGTTTCGTCTCCCGCGGCAGGGAGAACGCCGACGTTCAGACCATGATCAAGGAAGTGCGGGTGAAGACCGCCGGACCAGCCGCTCCGATCACGTCCCTCAGCGGCGGCAACCAGCAGAAGGTCGTCATCGGCAAGATGCTGATGACCCGGCCCAAGGTCCTGCTGCTCGACGAGCCCACCCGCGGTATCGACGTCGGCGCGAAGGGCGAGATCTTCGCCCTGCTGTTCCAGGAGGCGCGCAAGGGTCTCGCCGTGCTGTACGCGACGTCCGAGATCAGCGAGGCGCTGACCGCCTCGCATCGGCTGGTCGTCATGTCGAAGGGCCGCATCGTGCGGGAGTTCGACCCGGGCACCGCCACCCGAGAGGAAGTCATGGCCGCCTCCGGCGAGCCCGAGCCTGAGGCCCTACACATCGGAGCATCGGAATGAGCGACACACAGGCCGCCAACGGCCCTCGGATCCTCGGCCGTGCGGTGAATCTCAACAAGCTGCTCGTCGAGGGACGGGCTCTGGTAGCGCTGGCGATCATCATCATCGTCTTCTCGTCGCTGTCGTCGAACTTCCTGCAGCCGGACAACCTGATCCTGATGACCCGGCACGTCGCCATGAACGCGATCCTGGCCATCGGCATGCTGATGGTGATCCTCAACGGCGGCATCGACCTCTCGGTCGGCTCCACCGTCGGCCTGTCCGGCGTGATGGCGGGCTATCTGCTTCAGGGCTCCAACGTTCCCTTCTCGGACATGGTCGCGTACCCGTCGGTGTGGGTGGTGATCCTGGTCTCGCTGGCGGTGGGGGCCCTGGTCGGCTGGGTCAACGGGCTGCTGGTCGCCAAGCTGAACGTCGCTCCGTTCATCGCCACCCTCGGCATGCTCTATGTCGCCCGTGGCATCGCGCTGCTGATCACCAACGGCGAGACCTTCACCAAGCTGCGCGGTGAGGCGAGCCTGGGCAACAAAGGTTTCATCCCGGTCCTGGCCGGCACCCCGCTCGGCATTCCCATGCCGGTGTGGCTGATGGTCGTCTTCGCGATCGTGTTCTCCCTGGTGCTCAATCGCACCGCGTTCGGCCGGTGGCTGTACGCCACCGGTGGCAACGAGCGAGCGGCGGAACTGTCCGGCGTACCGGTGTGGCGGGTCAAGATCCTCATCTACGTCATCTCCGGCATCTGCGCCGGCACCGTCGGCCTGCTGCTCGCCGCCGACCTGCCGGCAGCCACCCCGCGCGGCGGTGAGTTCTACGAGCTCAACGCAATCGCAGCGGTGGTCATCGGCGGCGCCGCCCTCTCCGGTGGCCGAGGCACGATCCGGGGAACCCTCATCGGCGCGTTCGTCATCGGCTTCCTCGTCGACGGTCTCGTTCTGGTCGGGGTGTCCGTCTTCTGGCAGCAGGTGATCAAGGGGGCGGTCATCATCCTCGCCGTCGCGGTCGACCAGATCCAGCAGAAGCTGCAGAAGCGGCGTGACCTCAAGCGCGTCGCCGCCCCGAACCCGCCCGCCGACCCGGCGTCCACTGCCGACGACTCGGCACTTGCCGGTGCCCGGTGACGTCGTTCCACCCGATCACAGTCTTTCATCCCCTATCCCCCAAAAAAAGAGAAGGTATTCGATGAAGCGCAGACTCGCCCTGCTCGCCCTGCCGCTGGCGGTGGCTTTCGGCGTCGCCGCTTGTGGCGGCTCCAACTCCAACTCCAACTCCAACTCCGGCTCCGGCGGCGACAAGGCAGGCGGAACCATCGCCGTCATCACGGTCGACCCCTCCAACCCCTACTGGAAGGCCGAGGTCGACACCGCGGTCGCGGAGGCCAAGAAGCTCGGGTACGACACCACGGTCGACGCCCACAACAACGACCCCGACAAGCAGAACCAGTTCGTCGACGGGGCCATCTCGAAGAAGGTCAAGGCGATCATCCTCGACCCGGCCGCGCCAAGGAGAGCGTCGGGGCGGTGCAAAAGGCCACTGACGCCGGCATCCCGGTGTTCCTGGTCAACGCCGAGATCGCCGAGCAGGGCATCGCGAAGTCCCAGATCGTGTCCAACAACGCTCAGGGCGCCACCGTAGGTGCTCAGGAGTGGGCCAAGGCGATGGGCGGCAAGGGCAAGTACGTCGAGCTCTTCGGCAACCCGACCGACAACAACGCCAAGGTCCGCTCCGACGGTTACGCCGAGGTGCTGGCACAGTACCCGGACCTGAAGTCGGTGCAGCGGGAGACCGCGAACTGGGACCGGGCGGAGGGCAAGCAGAAGATGGAGGTCATGCTCCGGGCGCACCCCGACATCACCGGCGTGGTGGCCGGCAATGACGAGATGGCCCTCGGCGCGATTCAGGCACTCAAGGATGCCGGCAAGCTGTCGAAGGTCAAGGTTCTCGGGTTCGACGGCAACCAGGACGCGGTCAACGCCGTCAAGGCGGGTGAGATGGTGGCCACCGTGCTGCAGCCCATCGTCCAGGGCACCACGTTCGCGGTGCAGCAGGCCGACCAGTTCCTCAAGAACGGCAAGACCGGCGCGGACCAGGAGAAGCAGGCACTGGACTGCGTGCTCGTCACCAAGGACAACGCGGACAAGCTGAACAACTTCGTCGTCGCAGGCTGATCCGGCGGGTCCGACGGATCCTTTCGACGACGCGTCGACGGGTCGGTCGTGGGCCCCCGCAGATGACCTCCACCAAAATGGAACTCATCGAAGCGGCACACGGCGAACAGCCGGTGCACGCGTGCCAGCCCATGACCGACCCCCGGCCCTGCAAGGGACACCACATGAACAACACCCGCTCCAACGCCCAGGGAACAGTCCGCCAGCGCGAGCGCAAGACGGAGACGCGGCAGCGGCAGATCGCCGAGCGCGTGGCCGCCGAAGGGTCCTGCTCTCCACAGGAGCTCGCCAGCACGTTCAGCGTGAGCATCATGACCATCCACCGGGACCTCGAGCAACTGGAACGGCGGGGGATCGTGCGCCGGTTCCACGGCGGGGTGACCGCACAGCCGTCCGGGGTCTTCGAGTCCCAGATGTCGTACCGGATGATGTCCCGGACCGAGGAAAAGAGCGCCATCGCGGCGGCGGCGCTGCGCCATGTGGACGCGGGGATGTCGGTGCTTCTCGACGACTCGACCACGGTCATGCACATGATCGAAGGCCTGGGCGAGCGGGCGCCCCTGCACGTTGCGACGACTTTCCTGGAGGGCCTGCGCCGGCTCAGCCAGCTCGCCACCGAGACGGACCTTACCGTCATCGGCCTGGGTGGGGTCTACGACGTACCGCACGACTCCTTTGTGGGACTGCAGACCATCGAACAGATCGCCGGCCTGCAGGCCGACGCTCTGTTCCTGTCGACCTCGGCGATCTCGCTGACCGACGCCTTCCACCAGGAGGAGCGCATCGTGGCCCTCAAACGGGCAATGGTGCAGGCCGCGACCCGTCGGTTCCTCCTGGTCGACCACAGCAAGCTCGGCCGGGTCGCCCTGCACAAGATCGTGCCGCTCGACATGTTCGACCTCGTCATCACCGACGCGGGAGCGGATCCGAAGGTGCTGGCCGCGTGGGACGCGTCGGGCATCCGGTACGAGGTGGCGTCATGACGGTCCACCGGTACCGCAGCACCTCGAACACACGCGGGCAGGAGAGCGGGCGATGACAAACATCTACGACAACCCAGTGGATTTCAAGGACCAGGTGATCGCTGGCTTCGCTGCGGCATACGGTCGCTATGTCGAGCGGGTGCCCGGGGCGTCGGGCTTCCTCCGGCGGGGCGGACCTCGAGCGGGAAAGGTCAGCCTCGTCGTGGGCGGCGGCTCCGGCCACTACCCGTCGTACTCCGGCACGGTTGGCCCCGGGTTCGCCGACGGCTGCGTGTTGGGCGACGTCTTCGCCTCCCCGTCAGCCGAGCAGATCGTCCGCGTCGCCCGGGCAGCCGACGGTGGCGCCGGCGTGGTGCTGTCCTACGGCAACTACGCCGGGGACCGGCTCAACTTCAGCGCCGCCCAGGAGCGGCTGCTGGCGGCCGGAGTGGACTGCCGCAACGTGTACGTGACCGACGACATCGCCTCTGCCGGACCAGACGAGGCCGACCGGCGTCGTGGCATCGCCGGCACCTTCCTGGTCTACAAGATCGGCGGTGCCGCCGCCGACACCGGATGCGACCTCGACACCGTGGAGCGGGTGATGCGCTCGGCCAACGCCGCCACCTTCTCGTTCGGGGTCGCGTTCGGCGGCTGCACGCTGCCCGGGCGGGCCGAGCCGCTGTTCTCCGTCGCCGAGAACCAGATGGAAATCGGCCTGGGCATCCACGGAGAACCCGGCATCCGGACTGCCTCCTGGGTGCCCGCCGAGGAGTTGGCGAAGATCCTGGTCGACGCCGTTCTCGCCGAGCGTCCCGCCGGCGTCGGTGGCCGCGCGGCGGTGATCCTCAACGGTCTGGGCAGTACGAAGTACGAGGAACTCTTCGTGCTCTACGGGCACGTCCAGCGCCGGCTCGCCGCCGCCGGGGTCGAAGCCGTGCTGCCCGAGATCGGCGAGCTGGTGACCAGCCTCGACATGGCCGGCTGTTCGCTGTCGGTCACGTGGCTGGACGAGGAGCTGGAACGGTACTGGCTTGCGCCGGCCGACACCGCCGCCTTCCGTCGGGGAGAAACGTTGGTGCTGCCGGCGTACGAACGACGGGCCGACGCGGTGGAGCACGAGCGCGGCGACTGTGGCCCGGTCGAGTCCAGCCCCGCGTCCCGGGCGGCGGCCGACGTCGCTCGGCTGGCCATCGCGGCCATGGCGGATGTCGTCGTGGAGAACGAGGAGGCCCTCGGCCGCATCGACGCCGTAGCGGGCGACGGCGATCACGGTATCGGCATGGTACGTGGCTGCGTGCGGCGCAGGTGGCGGCGGAGGCGACCGACGGCGGGGTCGGCGACGTGCTGACGGCAGCCGGGGACGCGTTCGGCGACAAGGCCGGCGGCACCAGCGGCCTGCTCTGGGGAGTCAGCCTCGCTGCCGTGGGCGCCGCCCTCGGAAACACCGACCAGGTGACGCCGGAACGCCTGCGGGACGCCGTGTGTGCCGGCGCGGCGACGATCCAGCGGGTCGGCAAAGCGGAGCGGGGCGACAAGACCATGCTCGACGCGCTGTTGCCCTTCGTCGACGAGCTTGAGGAGCGGCTCGCTGCCGGTTCCGCTCTCACCGACGCGTGGCGGGGGGCAGCCGCCGGCGCCGTCGAGGCCGGCGCCGCCACCGCATCCCTGCGCGCTCGGGTTGGCCGGGCGCGTCCGTTGGCCGAGCGAAGCGTGGGCACCCCTGACGCCGGCGCTGTCTCCATGGGACTGATCCTCACCGCCGTCGGGGAGGTGCTCGCGCGCAGACCGACTGCGTCCGCTGAGTAACCGCACCCTCGATCCTTTGCCTCTTCAGCTTGCAGCAACCACCGCCACCGCGGTGTGCGCCCACCTCTCGATCAAGGAGAAGCACGATGACCGCGACAAGCATCCAGCCCGTGCCCGAGACCATGCAGGCGGTCGTCTGCCACGGCCCGGAGAACTACCGCCTGGAGGAGGTGCCTGTACCGAAGCCGGGCCTGGGCGAAGCTCTCGTCCGCGTCGAGGCCGTGGGCATCTGCGCCAGCGACCTGAAGTGCTACCACGGCGCTGCGAAATTCTGGGGTGACGCCAACCGGCCCGCCTGGGCCGAGACCGAGGTCATCCCGGGCCACGAGTTCGTCGGCACAATCGTGCAGCTCGACGATGAGGCGGCCCGCCGCTGGGGTGTGGCTGTCGGCGACCGCGTCGTGTCCGAGCAGATCGTGCCGTGTTGGAAGTGCCGGTACTGCGTCCGTGGCGAGTACTGGATGTGCGCGCCGCACGACATGTACGGGTTCAAGCGCCGCAACCCGGGCGGGATGGCGTCCTACATGGTCTTCCCGGCCGAGGCGCTTGTCTACAAGATCAGCAAGGATCTGCCCCCGGCCCACGCCGCCTTCACCGAGCCGCTGTCGTGTGCGCTGCACGCCGTCGAGCGGGCCAAGATCCAGTTCCAGGACGTCGTGGTCGTCGCCGGCTGCGGACCCATCGGCCTCGGCATGATCGCCGGCGCGGCCGCGAAGTTCCCGGCCGAGGTGATCGCCCTGGACATGTCGCCGGAGAAGCTCGAACTGGCCAAGCAGTGCGGCGCCACTCGGACCATCAACATCACCGAGCAGGACGCTGTGGCGCTGGTCAAGGAACTCACCGATGGCTACGGCGCCGACGTCTACCTGGAGGGCACCGGGCATCCCTCGGCGGTGGCCCAGGGTCTGAACCTGCTCCGCAAGCTCGGCCGCTACGTCGAGTACAGCGTCTTCGGCTCGGATGTCACCGTCGACTGGAGCATCATCAGCGACGACAAGGAGCTGGACGTGTTGGGCGCCCACCTGGGTCCGCACTGCTGGCCGGCGGCCATCCGGATGATCGAGTCCGGGAAGCTGCCGATGGACAAGATCTGCACCCACCAGCTCCCCTTGAGCAAGTTCCAGGAAGGGCTCGACCTGGTCGCCGACGGCACCAAGTCGATCAAGGTTTCCCTGATCCCCGGCTGACGTCGCCGATCGCCGGGACGATCCGCTGCCACCCACGCCCCTCAAGGAGTGCAGATGACCCGTATCTTCGACGACCCCGCGAACTTCACCGACGACATGCTGGTGGGCTTCCTCGACGCCAACGCCCGGTACGTGACCGGTGTGCCGGGCGGGGTGATTCGGGCCACCACCACCCGGCCCGGCAAGGTGGCGGTCGTGGTGGGCGGCGGCTCCGGCCACTATCCCGCGTTCTGCGGCATCGTCGGGCCAGGCTTCGCCGATGGCGCGGTGGTCGGCAACGTCTTCACCTCCCCGTCGGCGGCCGAGGCGGCGTCGGTTGGGCGTGCCGCGGACGGCGGTGCCGGCGTGGTTTTCAGCACGGGCAACTACGCAGGCGACGTGATGAACTTCAACCAGGCGGTGCAGCGGCTGGCCGCCGAGGGGATCGAAGCGCGGTACGTGCTCGTCACCGACGACCTGGCCAGCGCCCCGGCGGCGGAACGGTCCAAGCGGCGGGGCATCGCGGGTGACTTCACGGTATTCAAGGTCGCCGCCGCGGCAGCCGAGGAGGGGTACGACCTTGACGGCGTCGTACGCGTGGCGGAACACGCCAACGACCGCACGCGTACCCTCGGCGTCGCGTTCGACGGTTGCACAATGCCGGGCGGGCGGGAGCCGCTGTTCACGGTGGAGCCCGGCCGGATGGGGCTCGGTCTCGGCATCCACGGCGAGCCCGGCATCGCCGACGAGCCACTGCCCCGGGCGGCGGACCTCGCCCGGACGTTTGTCGACGGGGTGCTCGCCGAGCGGCCCGATGGCGCCGGCACGAGAGTCACGGCGATCCTGAACGGGCTGGGCCGCACAAAGTACGAGGAACTCTTCATCATCTGGGCCACGGTGAGCCGGCTGCTGCGCGAGGCCGGACTCGACGTGATCGAACCCGAGGTGGGGGAACTCGTCACCAGCCTCGACATGGCGGGCTGCTCGCTCACCCTGATGTGGCTCGACGACGAACTGGAGCGGCTGTGGTCGGCTCCGGCCGACACCCCGGCGTACCGGAAAGGGTCCGGAGCCCTGGCCGGGGCAACAGGCGAGCGCCGCCGCGCGTCCGATGCGACGACCGCCGTCGCCAGCGGGCGGGGTCCGGCTGTCGCGCCGGACCGTTCGGAGCGGCCGGCCGACGACGCGGCCCGTGGATGTGCGGCCACCGTCCTCACCGCCCTAGAGGCGATGGCGCACGCCGTGGGCGAGGCCGAGGAGGAACTTGGTCGTCTCGACGCCGTCGCCGGAGACGGGGACCACGGCCGGGGAATGGTCCGGGGGAGCGCGGCCGCCGTACACGCCGCACGCCAGACCCTCGACGCTGGAGCTGGCCCCGGCTCCCTGCTCATCGCCGGGGGTGACGCGTGGGCGGCCAAGGCGGGCGGAACGTCGGGGGTGCTGTGGGGCGGGGCGCTCGCGGCGATGGGCCGACGCGTCGGCGATGTCGGACGACCTGACGAGGCGACGGTGGCGGCCGGCGTGCGTGATGGGTACCTCAGCCTGATCAGCACGGGCGGCGCCAAACCCGGCGACAAGACGATGCTCGATGCGTTGCTGCCCTTCACCGAGCGGCTTACCACCGGGGTGGCTGCGGGCGAACCACTGGCCACGGCATGGGCGGAGGCCGCCCGGGAGGCGGAGCGTGCCGCCGAGGCGACGGCCTCGCTGCGGCCGCAGGTGGGCAGGGCCCGCCCGCCCGCTGGCCGAGCGCAGCCTCGGCAC
>JAEVHO010000096.1 GCA_016802835.1 Micromonospora sp. ATA32
CGCGTCGGTGATAGGCGGCCGTACCGACCGCGGGCACCTGCACGGCCGGCGGCACGGGCAGGGCACGGTCCCCTCGCCCACCGGCCCGGCCGACCGGCCGCGGCTCGCGGAGGAGTGCCGGGCGCTGGCGGCGGATGGGCCGTCCGACCCGTGCTGCTGCGGGCCGGCCGGCTGTTCCACCGCTGGCGCGGGGACGCTGGGCCGGCACGACCAGCCGATCACCCTCGGTGCCTGGGGCGCTGCTCCCCGGAGAGCCGCGACTCGCCGCTACGGAACTGCTCACCGTTACGGGGCGACTCGCCGTCACGGGGGGACTCGCCGTTGAGGACCTGCTCACCGTTACGGGGCGACTCGCCGTTACGGGACGGCTCGTCGACCGGTCCGGGCGGCGCGCTCACCGGGGTCTGGCGGCTCACCGGTGACTCCGCCCCGGCCCGGGTGACGCCGTTGACGCGGGACCGACCGTTGAGCCGAACCGGCGGGTCGGTGTCCCCGGGCGGGCCGGGCAGCGGAGCCGGTAGGTCGCCGTGCTGGGGCGACGAGGCGCCCCAACCAGCGGTCGGATCGGGCTGGCGCCACGGGGATAGCGGCTCCCGGGGCGCGGCCGCTTCCCCACCCCGCGACCAGCCGGCCGCGGAGGGTGCCCACCCGCTGACGGGACGGGCCAGGTCGTCCTGCTGACCTGGTCCGTCGCCGTGATCTCCCGGGGTGGCGGCACCGGGTTGCCCTGTTTCACTCACCGCGCGCTCCTTGGTCGCCCCCGCTGAGGCTACCGTGTGGTGACAGCGGCGATAAGTTACAGCGGCGGGCCAATTCCGCGACGGGGACACCAGCCCCGACCGGTTCGGGTGATAAGTGCCGGCTCGTACGAAGAAACGTGGAGGTTCCCATGACCGCTGTGGGGAACGGTGCTCAGACAGCCGGCCGGCCGACCCGCCTGCCCCGGTCCGCCCGCCGCAAGCAACTTCTCGCGGCGGCGCAGGAGGTGTTCGTGGCACAGGGTTACCACGCCGCCGCGATGGATGACATCGCCGAGCGGGCAGGGGTCTCCAAGCCGGTCCTGTACCAGCACTTCCCGGGCAAGATGGACCTCTACCTCGCGCTGCTCGACACGCACTGCGACGCGATCGTGGCGAAGGTGCACGACGCGATGCGGGGCACCAACGACAACAAGGAGCGGGTCAGCGCGTCCGTCCGGGCGTACTTCGACTTCGTGGACCACGAGAGCGAGGCGTTCCGCCTGGTCTTCGAGTCGGACCTGCGCAACGAGCCGGCCGTACGCCAGCGGGTGGAGCGGGTCGAGCAGGGCTGCATCGCCGCGATAACCGACACCATCATCTCGGACACCGGGGTGAGTCCGGCCCACGCTGAGCTGCTCGCCTCCGGGCTGGTGGGCGCGGCGGAGACGGCCGCGCAGTTCTGGTTGGCCGGCGGTCGCCAGGTGCCGAAGGCGGAGGCCGAGGCGCTGGTGGCCGCCCTGTCCTGGCGCGGCATCGCCAGCTTTCCGCTGCAAGGTGAGTCAGCCTGACCATCCGGTCCGAGATCGGATAGCCTTCCCGAGGCGGCTTTTTCGCCCGGATGAGGAGGCACAGTGGAGGTCAAGATCGGGGTGCAGTACGCGCCGCGCGAGCTGGTGGTGGAAAGCGCGCAGTCGCCGGCCGAGATCGAGCAGCTCGTGACCGACGCCATCGCCAACGAGGGGACGCTGTCCCTGACCGACGAGAAGGGCCGGCGTATCATCGTGCCGGTCAGCAAGGTCGCCTACGTCGAGATCGCCGAGGCGTCGCCTCGAGCGGTCGGATTCACCGTCCGCTGATCGACTTCGACCGCCGCGGCGGGTGAGCCGGGCTCACCTGTCGCGGCGGCGCCGTCCCACCGCCCCGGGCGGCACCGGCGGTCGGGGCGGTTGGTCAGTTGTTGAGACCGGCCGCGGCCATCCGCGCGGTGTGCGCGGCGGTCAGCCGCCGGAAGAGGGTCTGCGCGTCGGCCCGCTCCCCCTGCGCGATCAGCGCGGTGAGCCCGCCCCGGTCCGCCGCGGCCACCCGCCCGGCCTGGGAGAGCGCCTCCCCCACCAGGCGACGCGCCCACATCGAGAGCCGGTTCGCCACGGGTGGGTCGGCCGTGATCGCGGCCCGCATCTCGGCCGCCGCGAACTCCGCGTACCGGGACTCGTGCAGCACGTCGAGCACGAGCTGGCGGTCCGGCTCGTCCAGCGCGCCGGCGATCTCCCGCAGGAAGTCGTCGGTGATCGCGTCCCCCACGTACGCCTTCGTGACCGCCTCGAGCCAGTCCCTCGGCTCGGTCGAGTCGTGGTACGCCTGCAGCGGCGCGACGTACGGCGCCATCGCGTCGTCAGGCGGCACGCCGAGCGCACCGAGCCGGTCGGCGAGCCGCCGGTAGTTGCCGATCTCGACGGCGGCCATCTCGCTCAGCGCCGCCCGGCGCTTGAGGTCGGGGGCGAGCCGGGCATCGGCGGCCATCCGGTCGAAGGCGAGGAGTTCCCCGTAGGCGACCAGGCCGAGCAGGTCGACGACGGCGGGACCGGGCGCGGTGGGGGCGGACACGAGCGCAGGCTACCGCCCGTACGCATCCGTCGAGGTCCCGCGCGGACCGGGCGCGGGCCGTGGACCTTGGTGTGGCGCAGGTCACAGCCGTCGCCCCCGGATGGGGGGCTCACCACCGGGAACAGGGACGGCCTCCACGACGCTCAGGTAGTATGTAGCAGTTGCCGTGGGCGCCGATCTGATCGAAGTCCTGCCTACGGCGCGCGTGCGGCCCGGTCCGGCCGGCATTTTTCAGCCCCCGACCGTGTGGCCCGCGCCAAACCGAACGCGCCCTGATGGACATAACGGGGCGCACCACGAGAGGGCACCCCCAAATCCATATGAGCGAGCAGACTCAAGAACTGATGGACGGCCAGGAACTGGCCCCCACCGCTCCGGTTCGTCCGGAAGCTCCCACTTTCGCCGCGCTTGGCGCGCGCCAGGAGACCGTCGAGGCGTTGGCCGCGGCCGGCATCACCCGCGCGTTCGCCATCCAGGAATACGCGATCCCGATCGCGATGCGCGGCACCGACCTGATCGGCCAGGCGCCCACCGGCACCGGCAAGACCCTCGGCTTCGGCGTACCACTGCTGGAGCGGGTCTTCGCGCCCAACGAGGGCAGCGACGGCGTGCCGCAGGCGCTGGTCGTCGTACCCACCCGTGAGCTGGGCATCCAGGTCGCCAAGGACCTGGCCGCCGCGGGCCGGACCCGGGGCGTGCGGGTGCTGCCGATCTACGGTGGCGTCGCGTACGAGCCGCAGGTCGACGCGCTGCGCAAGGGCGTCGAGGTCCTGGTCGGCACGCCCGGCCGGCTCCTCGACCTGGCCAAGCAGAAGCACCTGCGGCTGGACCGGGTGCACGCGCTGGTCCTCGACGAGGCCGACCGGATGCTCGACCTGGGCTTCCTCGACGACGTCGAGAAGATCCTGGCGATGCTCCCCGAGGACCGGCAGACCATGCTGTTCTCGGCCACCATGCCCGACCCGATCGTCACCCTGTCCCGGCGCTTCCTGCGCCGGCCGGTGACGATCCACGCCGGGCACACCGCCGAGACCGGCCCGTCGCCGCAGACCCAGCAGCTGGTCTACCGCACCCACTCGATGAACAAGGTCGAGATCGTCGCCCGCATCCTGCAGGCGGAGGGTCGCGGACTCACCATGATCTTCACCCGGACCAAGCGGGCGGCCGACCGGGTCGCCGAGGACCTCGACTTCCGCGGCTTCGCGGTCGCGGCCGTCCACGGCGACCTCGGCCAGGGCGCCCGGGAGCGGGCGCTGCGGGCGTTCCGCGCCGGCAAGATCGACATCCTGGTCGCCACGGACGTGGCGGCGCGTGGGCTCGACGTCACCGGCGTCACCCACGTCATCAACTACGACTGCCCCGAGGACCAGGACACCTACACCCACCGGATCGGTCGTACCGGCCGGGCCGGGGCGACCGGTGTCGCGGTTACCTTCGTCGACTGGGACGACATGCCCCGCTGGCGGATCATCGACAAGACGCTGGGCCTGGAGATGCCGGAGCCGCAGGAGACGTACCACACGTCGCCGCACCTCTACACCGACCTGCACATCTCCACCGAGGTCAGCGGCACGCTGCCGACCGCGGAGCGGACCAGGGCCGGGCTGTCGGCCGAGGTCGAGGAGGACCTCGGCGGTCGGCCGCGCCGTCGGGACGATGCCGGCCGGGGCGACCGGTCCCGCCGTGGCGACGGCCGTGGCGAAGGTCGTGGCGAAGGTCGTGGCGAAGGTCGTGGCGAAGGTCGTGGCGAAGGTCGCGGCCGGAGTGACCGGCGCGCCGGGACCGCTCCGAAGCGGTCGCCGCACCGGAGGCCGATGGTCCGGGCGCCGCGGTGGCCGACTCCGGCGAGGAGAGCACCCGTACGCCCCCGCCGACGCCGTCGTCGCCGTGCGGGCGAGATGGTGGCCGGCGAGCCGACCGCGGTGATCGCGGGCGACGCCGGCGACCCGCAGCCGGCGGCAGCCGCCAGCGAGGGCGACGGCGAGACCAAGCCGCGCCGCCGCCGGCGCCGCCGTGGTGGTGGCTCGGGCGGCGGTACGCCGGCCGAGGCGACCGCCGACTGACACCGAAGCGCATCGACATCCCCCCGTACCGGACCACCGGTGCGGGGGATGTCCGTTTCCGGCCCGGTACGACTGAGGGCATGGTGCGGCGCAGGGCACTCGCCGTGGGGCCGCAGGGCGAGCCGCTCGGCCCGCGAAGGATGATGGACGGATGCCGGAACCGCTGGACGCCGCCCTGACCGAGGTCCGGGCACTGCTGCTCGACCCCGCGCTGACCCGGGCGGTCGCCGCGGGCGGACGTCGGGGGCAACGCCCCTCGATGGTCCGCGCCGAACTCCGGCCGGTCGCCCTCAAGGCCGGCCCCCGGCTGCAGATCTCCACCTCCGACGGCGCCCGGCCGTACACCCGCAACGTCGCACCGGGCGCGGAGACCGACGCGGCGGTCGACGCCCTGCTGGCCGAACCGTTCGGCAACTGGCACGTGGAGACGGCGGACGCGACGCTCCAGCTCCGGGTGACCAAGTCCGGCGATGCCCAGGTCCACCGGGCGCAACGGCCCGGCCGGCGGTCGAGCCGGGCGGGCACGACCGGGCGAAGGAGTACCTCCTCGACCCGGGTGACCCGATCTTCGCCGAGATCGGCGGGTCGCGGCCAAGCGCCGCCAGGTCGACGCGTTCCTCCGGGCGCTGGCCGCCACCCTGCCCGACGACCTGACCGGGCCGTTGCGGGTGGTCGACCTCGGCTGCGGTAACGCGTACCTGACCTTCGCCGCGTACCGCTACCTGAGCCAGCGGGGGCTCGACGTGACGCTGGTCGGCGTGGACGTCCGGGAGGACCAGCGCCGGCGCAACACCGAGCTTGCCGAACGGCTCGGCTGGGGCGACCGGGTCAGCTTCGTGGCGGGCACCATCGCCGACGCGGCGGTCGAGCCGGCCCCGGATCTGGTGCTGGCGCTGCACGCCTGCGACACCGCGACCGACGAGGCGCTGGCCCGCGCGGTGCGGTGGAAGGCCCGCTGGGTGCTCGCCGCGCCCTGCTGCCACCACGACCTCGCGGCCCAGCTGCGCGCCCGCCCCACCCCGGCCCCGTACGAGCTGCTGACCCGGCAGGGCATCCTGCGCGAACGCTTCGCCGACGTGCTCACCGACGCGCTCCGGGCCGGGTTGCTCCGCCTGCACGGCTACCGGGCCGAGGTGGTCGAGTTCGTCGACTCCCAGCACACCCCGCGCAACCTGCTGATCCGCGCCCGGCGTACCGGAACGGGCCCGACCGACGAGCAGCGGGCCGACTACCGGGACCTGGTCACCCAGTGGCAGGTGACGCCGCGGCTGGAGACCCTGCTGGCGGACACACCGGAGCACCCGCTCCCCGACGGGGCCGGCCGGGACGAGACCGGCGCGGCCGGCCGGGACGAGACGGGCCCGGAGGTCCGGCGGGCCGGCTAGCGAAGCCGTTGGTGCCCTCGATTCGCGCTACCCGTCCGTTTTCGATCATCGTGTCGCGCGGTCGACCAGCGCCAGCGCACACACCCGCCGGGCGGGCCGAGTCCCGTCGATGAGACGATTGGGTCGATCGGACAATTGCTTCCGCGAAGGTCCGTACTACCCTCGAAAGCGCACCGTCCGGTGCCCCGGTGGGGAAGGGGAAACCGCTCAGGAATGGGCTCCGCAGAGGTATCGCCACAGATGGCCTTCGCACGCTTCGTGCGACGCGCCATCGACGACGCCCGCGACGAGCGCGGCTGGACCGTAACGGATCTGGCGGCGCACACCGGGGTCGGCCGATCCACCGTCTTCCGCTGGCTCGCCGGGGACTGGCAGGACTATCCCGAGCTGGCCAAGGTCCGCGGCTTCTGCGCCGCCCTGGACCTGCCGGTCGCGGCCGCCTTCCGGGCGCTCGGACTGCCGACGCCGGTCCCGCCCCGCGCCGCCGCAGCGACGACGCCCCGGTCGAGGCCGACGTACGGCTGATCCTCGAACGGCTGGCCGACCCGGCCGTACCGGCCGAGGAGAAGCACCACATCCGCGACCTGCTCCGCTACCTGGCCCGCCGACCCCTGCGCCGGGTCGGCTGACGCATCATCAGCCGCCGCTCCGGCCGGCTGAGGGATCGGCCGCCGGCGCCAGGTCGGCCGGTGGCGGGACGCTGCCGGTCAGGGCAGGACCAGGGTGAACTCGGCGGTCCGCACCACCCCGGCCACCTGGAAGTCCAGGTAGAGCCGGTATCGACCCGGCCCCGGCGCGGTCAACTGGAACGTCACCGCGTCGTCGCTCAGCTCCGGCTGGGGATGCACGTGCAGGTAGCCGAGATCGCCCTCCCGCAGCGCGACCAGATGGCCGAAGGCGCCGAGGTAGGGCTCCAGCGCGGCGGGCGCACCGCCGGTGCGTACCCGGAAGCGCAGTGGCACGGTGGCATCGGCCTGCGGCGTTCCCTCGTACCCGACCTGGAACCCGTCCACGGTGGCCTGGGTGGCCGCCGCCGGCAGCGGCCGGGGGGTGTAGTCGCCGGGCGAGACCAGGTCGACCCCGAGGGTGGCCGCGGTCTGCCGGCCGTCGTCGGCGAGCGCGGTGAAATCGGCGTACGCCCGCCAGACGCCCGGCTGCGGAAGGGTCAGCGGCACGGACCAGGTGCCGTCCGGGGCCATGGTCGGGTGCAGGTGCTGGTAGCCGGTGAGGTCGCGGCGTACCACGACGAGGTGCATCGGCTTGTCGTGCACGATGGCGAACCGGGTGACCGGGCGTCGCTGGGCGTCGCGGATCTGGAAGCGGAAGCTGCCGGCCCGTGCGGCCGGAAACTCCCCGGTCAGCGGGGCGATCGTGTAGCCGCCCGAGGTGACCGCGAGCCCACCGGCGTCCGTGCGGTCGCCTGCACTGCGGGGCCGTGCGTGTGCGCGCCGGTGCCGGGCGGATGGGTGTGGTCGGCGACCGCGCCCGTCGCGCCACGGGACGTGGCCGGCGGTGGGTTGAGCCGCCCGAGGCCGAAGCCGAGCAGCACGGCCAGCACCAGCCCGCCGACCACCAGCGCCAGCCGCACCGTGCTCCGGTCCGGCCCGACCGGGGGCACCCGCTCGGCGGCGGACGACGACTCAGGCAACGCCGCCGACCAGTTCGTAGCCCGCTTCGTCGACCGCGCCACGGACGGATTCGAGCGGCAGCGGCCCCGCGCTGACGACCGTCGCGATGCCGGCCGGCAGGTCGACCCGCACCTCGTCCACGCCGGGCAGCGCGGAGAGCTCGTCGGTGACCGCCCGCACGCAGTGCTCGCAGGTCATCCCGCTGATGGCGTACGTCTGCGTGACGGATCCCTGGTCGGTCATGCGCCCACGGTACCGCCGGGCCCTTCCCCGCCCGGCCGACCGGCCGGCACCGTGGTTACCGTCGCAATCCGGGCAGCCCGGGAACTTTTCCGCCGGAACGTCGTCCCACCTCGATGACCGGGGCCGGGCGCTGGCGCAGCCCTCCCGCTCACCCCGCGACGGCCAGGGCGAGCGGCAGCACGTCCGGGGCACCGGCGCGGCGCAGCAGCCGGGCCACCATGGTCATCGTCCAGCCGGAGTCGACCAGGTCGTCGACGAGCAGCACCGGGCCGTCCAACCCGCCGAGGGCGTCGGCCAGCTCGTCGGGCACGGCGAAGGCGTCGTGCAGGGTCCGTACCCGCTGGGCGCTGTTGCCGCGCGGCCCGCCACCGCCGGACGGGCCGCTCGGGACCACCTGGCCGAGCAGTGGCAGCCGACCGACGCCGGCGATCCGCTCGGCGAGCGAGCCGACGAGCCTGGGTCGCGCCGCGAGCCGACCGCGACCACCCCGACCGGTCGGCGCGGCCACGGGTCGTCGCCGTTCGCCCACGACTTGAGCACCTCGACCACGGCGGTGGCCACGTCGTCGGGCACCGCGCCGTCGGCCGCCTCCGGCCCGACCAGGCCGCGCAGCCGGCCACCCCAGCCGAGGTCGGACAGCCGCCCTACCGCCCGGCCCGGCAGCGCCTGCTCACCCGGGGGAATCCGCCCCTTCAGGGGTACGCCGACCGCGTCCAGCCCGGTCGGCCAGAGCTTCTTCAACGCGATCTCGACGCCGGGGCGACCGAGGAAGGCCTGCGCGGCGGCGAGCGCCGGGCCGGACACCTCCGGGGCGAAGAGCGGGCTGGCGCACCGGTCACAGCGCCCGCAGTCGCTCGCGGTGGCGTCGTCGAGGCACTCGCGCAGGTAGCGCATCCGGCACCCGGTGGTGGTCGCGTACTCCCGCATGGCCTGCTGCTCGACGGTGCGCGCCTCGGCGACCCGGCGCAGCCGGGCCTCGTCGTACTCCCAGGGCACGCCGGTGGCGAGCCAGCCGCCGCGGACCCGGCGCACCGCGCCGTCGACGTCGAGCACCTTGAGCATCAGCTCCAGTCGGGTCCGGCGCAGGTCGACGATCGGCTCCAGGGCCTGGGTGGAGAGCGGCCGGTCGGTGTGCAGGGCGGCCAGCACGGCCCGGACCTGCTCCTCCGGCGGGAAGGCGAGCGAGGCGAAGTATCGCCAGATCGCCGCGTCCTCGGCGCCCGGCAGCAACAGCACCTCGGCGTGCTCGACGGCCCGGCCGGCCCGGCCGACCTGCTGGTAGTACGCGATCGGCGAGGGCGGCGCGCCGAGGTGCACCACGAAGCCGAGATCCGGCTTGTCGAAGCCCATGCCCAGCGCGCTCGTGGCGACCAGCGCCTTGATCTTGTTGTCGAGCAGGTCCTGCTCGGCGGCCCGGCGGTCGGCGTCGTCGGCCTGGCCGGTGTAGGACGCGACCGGGTAGCCGCGGGAGCGCAGGAACTCGGCGGTCTCGCCGGCCGCGGCCACGGTGAGCGTGTAGATGATGCCCGAGCCCGGGAGCCGCTCCAGATGGTCGGCGAGCCAGGCCAGCCGGTGCGCCGGGCTGTGCAGGTCGAGCACGCCGAGCCGCAGCGACTCGCGGTCCAGCGTGCCGCGCAGCACCAGCACGTCCGGTCGCTCCGCGTCCGCGGCGGCAAGCTCGGTGCCGAGCTGCTCCGCCACGTCGTCGGTGACCCGGGCGTTGGCCGTGGCGGTGGTGGCGAGCACCGGCGTACGGTCCGGCAGGTTGGTCAGGAACGTCCGCATCCGCCGGTAGTCCGGCCGGAAGTCGTGGCCCCAGTCGGAGACGCAGTGCGCCTCGTCGACCACCAGCAGGCCGGTGGTGGCGGCCAGCTTCGGCAGCACGGTGTCCCGGAAGTCCGGGTTGTTGAGCCGCTCCGGGCTGATCAGCAGGACGTCCACCGCGCCAGCGTGGATCTCGGCGGTGATCTCGTCCCACTCGTCCAAATTGGCCGAGTTGATGGTCCGGGCCCGGATGCCGGCGCGGGCCGCCGACTCGACCTGGTTGCGCATCAACGCCAGCAGCGGCGAGACGATCACCGTCGGCCCGGCGCCGGTGTCGCGTTCGCGGAGCAGCGCGGTGGCCACGAAGTAGACCGCGGACTTGCCCCAGCCGGTGCGCTGTACGCAGAGCACCCGTCGCCGGTCGATCACCAGCGCCTCGATCGCCCGCCACTGGTCCTCACGCAGCCGGGCGTGCTCACCGGCCAGCCGGCGCAGCACCGCCTCAGCCCGCTCGCGTACCGCTGCCCGTTCCTGGCTCATCCGGCATTTCTACCAGCCCCCACCGACCACCCCCGCCGAGCGAAGGCCCGGCGCAGCATCCGGGTGCCGGACGACACACACCTTGGTCGACGTGGGTCAGCGGCCCCGGCGGGCGGGGATGAGGGCCTGGCGGAGTGGGGCCAGGCGGGTGGTCAGGCTGGCCAGGCCGCCGGGGAAGAAGTAGACGGCCAGGATGAACAGGGTGCCGAGGACGAAGAGGGGCTGGGAGAGGGGGCGGCTGAGCACGGCCGGCAGGCTCTGCACCGCGTCACTCGTGCCGAACGCGGTGAGGCGGTGGTCCAGGTACATGTAGAGGATGCCGCCGAGCACCGGACCCCACCGGGTTCCCGGTCCGCCCAGCACCACCATGACCAGCAGCGACAGGGTCAGCTCGGAGGTGGTGACGTGCGGGGAGGCGCCACCGACGATCAGGCAGTACACCACTCCCCCGGCGGACGCGAGACCGCCGGCCAGGGTGAACGCGACCAGCTTGAACCGGTACGGGTCCAGCCCGAGCACCCCGATCCGCCGCTCGTCGTCGCGCAGCCCGGCGAGCACCCGCCCGGTCGGCGAGCCGGAGACCCGGTGCACCACCAGGACCACCAGCGCCAGGTACGCCAACGCCAGCCAGTACAGGTTGACCGTGTTGGTGACCCCGACCAGCGCCGCGGGCAGCCCGGAGACGTCCAGCGGCAGCCCCTCCTCGCCGCCGGTCAGCCCGCCGAAGTCCCGGGCCACCAGGATCGCCCCGACCTGGGCGAAGGCGAGCGTCACCATGGCGAAGGCGATGCCGACGGTACGCAGCGCCACCGCGCCGAGCAGCGCGGCCAGGATGGCCCCGCCGGTGACGGTCAGCAGCGCCGCCTGCCAGAGCGGCAGCCCGGCCCGGGTGACCAGGATGTCGGTGCCGTACACCCCGGCGGCGAAATAGAGCGCGTGCCCGAAGGAGAGCATCCCGGTCCGGCCGAAGAGCAGGTCGTACCCGGCGGCGAGCCCTCCGAAGACCAGGCAGATGGCGAGCAGTTGCAGCACGCCCGGTGAGTTCAGCGGCCCCTCGAAGATGCCCGGTAGGGACGCCGTCGAGTAGGGCAGGGCCGCGAACACCAGCAGGGCCACCAGCGGCAGCCAGGGGCGCAGCCCGTGCCACCGGCCGTGACCGGGGGTCAGGTCGCCGGGCACCGCCGCGGGCGGCGCGGGAACCTCGGAGCTCTTGACCTCGGTCATGCGGTGGCCACCTTTCCGGCGATGCCCTGGGGACGCAGCAGCAGGACCACGGCCAGCAGCGCGACGACGCAGATGTCGCCGACGCCGGAGGTGCCGTAGTAGTTGACGAACTGTTGCAGCAGCCCGACCGCGACCGCCGCGTACGCAGAGCCGACCACGGAACCCATCCCGCCGATCACCACCACGATGAACGCGAAGATCAGCAGCGAGCCGCCCTGGCCCGGTGAGACGGTGCCGAAGTAGACCCCGCCGAGCGCGCCGGCCAGCGCGGCGGCGGCCCCGCCGATCGCGAAGACCAGGGTGAACGCCTTGCGGACGTCGATGCCGAGCGCGGTCACCATCTCCCGGTTCTCCACCCCGGCCCGGATCACCAGGCGTACCGGGTCCAGCGGAGGAACGCGAGCAGCGCGGCCAGCACCACCACCGCGGCGACGATCAGCAGCAGCCCGGCATTCGGGACGCTCGCGCCGAGGATCGAGGTGACGTCCCGGGTCCAACCCGGACGCGGGAAGGTGCGCGCGTCCGCGCCCCAGGTGGCCTGGAGCAGCGCCACCCCGGCCAGCGACAGGCCGACGGTGACCAGCACCTGCTCGATGGTGCGCGAGTAGAGCGGCCGGATCAGCACCAGCTCGACCAGCATGGCGACCACCGCGCCGGCCAGCACGCCGAAGGCGACCGCCACCACGAAGCCGAACCCGTCCGCGCCGGCGCCGGGCAGATTCCCGGAGGCCCACCAGGTCGCGTACGCGCCGACGCCGAGGAAGAGGCCGTGCGCGAAGTTGAGCACGTCGGCCAGGCCGAAGACCAGGGAGAGCCCGGAGGCGACCAGGAAGTAGAGCGCCGCCAGGCCGAGCCCGGTCAGCGTCAACAGGATCACCGTACTCACGGGTGCACCTCCGAGGCGCCGACGCCCAGCAGGGACCTGGTCAGCCCGGTCTCCAACAGCAGCTCCTGGGCGTCACCGCTCCAGGCCACCCGGCCGGCGGAGAGCACCACCGCGTCCCGGGCCAACCGCCGGACCACGGCGAGGTTCTGCTCGACCAGCAGCACCGGCACCGACTCCGCCACCCGTTCCAGCACCTCGGCCACCTCGGTCACCACCTTCGGCGCCAACCCCTTGGTCGGCTCGTCGACCAGCAGCAGCCGGTTGTCGTTGAGCAGCACCCGGCCGATCGCGAGCATCTGCTGCTGCCCGCCGGAGAGCGAACCGGCCCGTTGCCGTCCGCGCCGGTCCAGCTCCGGGAAGAGCGCGAAGACCTTGTCGTACGCCGGGGTGCTGCCCCGCCGTTCGGCGAGCCGCAGGTTCTCCGCGACGGTGAGGCCGGCGAAGACGCAGCGGTCCTCCGGCACGTAGCCGAGCCCACCGCGGACCAGCCGGTGCGTGGGGCGGGCGAGGAGGCTCTGCGCGCCCATCCGGACGGTGCCACGCACCTCCCCGGCCGGCGGGGTGAGCCCGACGATGGCGCGCAGGGTGGTGGTCTTGCCGACGCCGTTGCGACCGAGCAGCACGGTGACCCCGGTCGGGGCGACCGTGAAGGACACCCCCTGGAGGATGTGCAGCCCGGCGATCCGCACCGACAGGTCCTCTACCGCGAGGACGGGTTCACTCATAGCGCTTCCCCCAGGTACGCCTCCTGGACGGTGGCGTTGGCCATCACCGTGTCCGGGGTGTCACAGGCCAGCAGCGCGCCGTGGTGCATCACGGCGATCCGGTCGGCCAGCTCCAGGATCACGTCCATGTGGTGCTCCACCATGAGCACCGACCGGCCGCTGTCGCCGGTCAGCGAGCGGATCACCGCGACCAGCTCGGGGACGTCCTCGGCGCTGACCCCGGCCATCGGCTCGTCCAGCAGCATCACCCGCGGCTCACCGGCGAGCAGCAGGGCGATCTCCAGCTTGCGCTTCTCACCGTGGGCCAGGGTGCCGGCCAGCGCCGTACCCCGGTGGGCGAGACCGACCCGGTCGAGCGCCGCGTCGGCGGCGGCGGCCACCTCCCGGTCGGCCGCGCCCGCCGCCACAGCTTCATCGAGCCCCCGCGGTGCGCCTGCACGGCGAGCCGACGTTCTCCCGCACGCTGAGCGAGCCGAAGACCGAGGACGCCTGGAAGGTACGGCCCAGCCCGAGGCGGGCCCGCCGGTGCGGCGGGAGGGCGGTGACGTCCTTCCCGTCCAGCAGGATCCGCCCCTCGGTCGGCCGGCGCAGGCCGGTGATCAGGTTGAACAGTGAGGTCTTGCCGGCGCCGTTCGGCCCGATGACGCCGAGGAACTCCCCGGGCGCCAGGTCGAGGTAGACGGTGTCGACGATGGCGACCTCACCGATCCGCCAGGTCAGACCGCGGGTGGCGAGCACGGGTCAGCCCTTCATCGCGGTGACCGGCGGCGCGGTCTCCTCGCCGGTCAGGCCCTTCTGCGCGGTGGCCGTGAACGCGGTGCCGCTGCCCGAGAGCTTCGCCTGGAACATCGGCTGGAGCAGGGCGTGGTCCTCGGCGCGGATCGTCATCGGGCCCTTGACCCCGTCGAAGCTCCAGCCCTCGAGCGCCTTCACCATCTTGTCCACGTCGTCGCCGCCCTCGGTGGCCGCGCGGACGACCATCTGCGCGGCGGCGAAGCCGTCCGGGTGGAACAGGTCGATCGTGCCGCCGGGGATCTTCGCCTTGGCGGCCTTGGCGGCCTCGGTGTCGCTGGCCCCGTCGAAGTAGTGCGACAGGAAGGAGATCTTGCTACCGGCGGCGCCGAAGGTGGGCCAGGAGGCGCGGATGTCCAGGCCGGTGACGACCGTGGTCGAGGAGAGCACGCCCTGCTGGTCGAGGGTCTGCCACATCGCCGGGGCGGTGGTGCCGGCCCAGGCGACGAAGAGCAGATTCGGCTTGGCGGCCTTGATCTGGCTGGCGAACGGGGTGAACTCGGTGGCGCTGGCCGGGGCCCGGACGCTGGAGACGGTGGCGCCGGCGCCGCCGATGACCTTCTTGACGGCGGCCTCGTTGGCGTCGCCGAACGCGCCGTCCTGAGCGAAGACGACGACCTTCTTACCGGCCGGGTCGCCGATGAACGACTTGGCGGTCACCACGTCCTGGTACGACTGCCGACCCGAGCGGAACGTGTACTTGTTGGCCCCGGTGACCCCGTCGGTGGCCGCCGGACCGGAGATGAAGAGGACCTTGTTCTGCGCGGCGATCGGGGCGACCTGGAGCGCGACGCCGGAGGCGGTCGAGCCCGCGATGATCTTCGTGCCCTTGCCGATCAGGTCCTTGGCCGCGGAGACCGCCTTCGCCGGGTCGCCCGCGTCGTCGACCTCGGTGAGCTCGATCTTCCGGTCACCGACCTTGCCGGTGCCCTTGGTGGCGTAGTCGAGGCCGGCCTTGAACCCCTCGATGTACTGCTTGCCGTAACTGGCCAGCGGGCCGGACTGGGAGTACACCAGGCCGACCTTGACCGGGGCGGCGTCACCGCCGCCGGAGGCGGTGTCCTGCGGGCTGCCACAGGCCGTGGCGGCGAGCGCCGCGGCCATCATCGTGGCGGCGGAGAGGAACGCCCGCCGCGTGTGCCGGACCGTCATCGCGACTCCAGGTGAGGACAGGGAAGCTGTGTCGGCTCACGCTAGAAGTGACGTCACCCACGGGCTATGTGGCGACAACACACAAGTGATACCGACGGGATGGCCGACCGTAACAACCGCCGGACCGGTCAGGGTGACATCCCCGGTTTGTGGTGGCCTCCGCCGCCACCCCCCGACCCGCCCCTGT